>NZ_AEWE02000107.1:1540-1767 GCF_000190455.2 Pseudomonas sp. TJI-51 | reverse complement strand
GTAACGCTTAACTGACAGGCTTTACCTATCCATAGGTGCCTTCTGCCTTGACCCCGGGTGAACCCACTCACCCCATCGACCGCGCCCCCACCGGTTGCGCATGGCCCCGCGAAGTCACGATGCCCAGGAAGGAGATCACAATCGCCAGCCCCAATGTGGAGCTCACCTCCGCGCGGTGCTCAGGCGTGTACATCATGACCGCCAGCGCCCCGCCAATGAAAATGATC
>NZ_AEWE02000107.1:604-1327 GCF_000190455.2 Pseudomonas sp. TJI-51 | reverse complement strand
CCGCCGCACGCGGCACGCCAACCTTGGAGGTCTTGTTGAGGAAGGCCGGGGCGTCACCGCGCTTGGCCAGCGAGTACATCATCCGCGATGCGATGTAGATCGACGAATTCATGCAACTGGTTACCGCCACCAGCACCACCAGGTCGACCATCAATGCCGCGTTGGGGATGTTCATGATCTCCAGCGCACGTTGATACGAGCCCACCACCGCCAGCTGCGGATCGTTCCACGGCACCACCGAGATGATCACGAAGATCGAGAGGATATAGAAGGTACTGATGCGCCAGATCACCGAGCGGGTAGCCTTGGCGATGTTGCGCGACGGGTCGCTGGACTCGGAAGCCGCAATGGTCACGGCTTCGGTGCCGATGAAGCTGAACATCACGGTAATGAACGCCCCGACCACAGCCGACCAGCCATTGGGCGCAAAACCGCCGTAGTCAGCCATCAGCCCGCTCAGGCCGCTGACTTCGCGGTTGGGCAGCCAGCCCATCAGCGCGGCAAAGCCCAGGCCGATGAAACCGAGAATGGCCGTGACCTTGAGGATGGCGAACCAGAACTCGAACTCGCCGTACTTGGCCACGCTGAACAAGTTGGTGCCGGCCAGCAACAGCACCGAGGCCAAGGCGAAGATCCAGCTGTCCACCTGGGGGAACCAGGCGTTCAGCACATGCCCGGCGGCCAGCGCCTCGATCGGAATGACCAGTACCCAGAACCACCAGT
>NZ_AEWE02000107.1:0-588 GCF_000190455.2 Pseudomonas sp. TJI-51 | reverse complement strand
CCGGCCCAGCGGCCGATGGCCTGGTCGGCGTAGGTGGAAAACGATCCGGTGTCAGGGTGCGCCACGGCCATTTCGCCGAGCATGCGCATGACCAGAACCACCAGGGTTCCGGCTACGAAATAGGAAATTATGGTGGCTGGGCCGGCTGCCGCAATGGCGTGGCCAGAGCCGACGAAAAGTCCGGCGCCGATGATGCCGGCGATAGACAGCATCGTTACGTGTCGTGGCTTGAAACCTTGTGCAAGGTTGCCATCAGATCCCACGGTGTTCATTGATGTTGTTCTCTTTTTGCTAACACAAGGATGGACGGGCAGGCGTAGGCGAAAATAGCTCCTTTGAGTTGGGTAGGTCGACACAATGCTCGCATGCTGTTGTTGATCTTGGGCACGCGTCACAGCGCAAGGTGTCAGTGCGGTTCGGGCTTCATTTAAGCCCCGCAAGGCGGTGGGAAATTACACGAGAACGCCCCGGAACTGTTCGATCACGACAGGGCATTTCCCTTGGCGCCAGATGTCGCGAATGGCATGCCCAATCGCGCCATCTGGCCGTTGGGTGCTTTTGTTTTTCATCTGGTTGTGTATGGCCTGG
>NZ_AEWE02000106.1:0-31706 GCF_000190455.2 Pseudomonas sp. TJI-51 | reverse complement strand
ACAGGTACTGCACAGGCCTTGAGGCCGATGCGATCGAAGTGGGCGCTGGCTTGCCTGCGATGGGCTGCAAGGCAGCCCCAAACTTGCGAAAATCACTCCAGGTGTTCTGGCTTGATCGGGTCGCCCGACTTCACATCCAATTTTTCGCGAATGTCCGCGAACATATGGTCATAGAGCTTGTGCGGTGAACTCAGGTTTTCGAATTTCTTCGGCGACGGCAGGTACGCTTGCGCCCTGCGCGTCAGCAGCATGAGAAAGCTGGGCAGGGCCTGGTCCTTGGGCAGGAAGAACGCTTCATCGACTGCCTTGCCTTCGATGCTGCCATGCATGCGGAACTGAATGCCTCTACCTTCCTTGGGGTCCGACACTGCCTCGTATTCGATGTTCAGGTCATAGCTGTGGTCATCTTTGTTCAGCGCAATGCGCTCGATGTGTACATGACCGGGGTGGTACTGGGCCATGGAAAGCTCCTTGGGAAGGTCGAAAATGACGGGCCGCGCAGGCCCGCCCATTGCATTCAACGGTAGCTGATCCCCGGCTTCGCGGTCGAAACCCGGGTGCCGGCTGTGCCTTTGACAATTTCCTCGATGTTTTCCAGCGAACTGATCACTGCCACCTTGCCGGTATGGCGGGCAAAATCACAGGCGGCCTGCACTTTCGGCCCCATGGACCCCGCGGCAAAACCCAGCCGTTGCAGTTCGTCGGGGTGCGCTTGGGCGATGGCTTTCTGCGTAGGTTTACCCCAGTCAATGTACGCCGCATCCACGTCGGTGGCGATGATCAGAAGGTCGGCTTCCAGTTGCTCTGCCAGCAGCGCCGAGCACAGGTCTTTGTCGATGACCGCCTCCACCCCTTTGAGCTTGTGGTTTTCATCGTACAGGGTAGGGATGCCGCCGCCGCCCGCGCAAATCACGATGCTGCTCTTTTCCAGCAGCCACTTGATCGGGCGGATTTCAAAGATGCGCTTGGGTTTCGGGCTGGCCACCACGCGTCGGTACTTGTCGCCGTCAGGCTTGACCACCCAGCCCTTCTCGTTGGCCAGGCGCTCGGCCTCGTCCTTGCTGTAGACCGGGCCGATGAACTTGGTCGGGTCCTTGAAGGCCGGATCGTTGGCGTCGACTTCAACCTGGGTCAGCAAGGTCGCGAACGGCACTTCGAAGGCCAGCAGGTTGCCCAGCTCCTGCTCGATCATATAGCCGATCATGCCCTCGGTCTCGGCGCCCAGCACGTCCAGCGGGTAAGCCTCGTCCGGTTTGTAGGAAAGGCCCTGCAACGACAGCAGGCCGACCTGCGGGCCGTTACCGTGGGCGATGACCAGCTCGTTGCCGGGGTGGATCTTGGCGATCTGTTCGGCGGCGGTGCGGATATTGGCACGCTGGTTGTCAGCGGTCATGGGTTCGCCGCGGCGCAGTAGGGCGTTGCCGCCCAATGCAACAACGATACGCATGGGGAATGTCCTTTTGAGGTGGGCTTGGGGGTGCAAGCGGCAAGCGGCAAGTTGCAAGTTGCAAGTCGCAAGCAGAAGCAGGCCGGTGTGATCAGCTGCTTTCAGCTTTCAGCTTTCAGCTTTCAGCTTGCCGCTTTCAGAGGTCAGCCAGGGTCGAAACCAGGATCGCCTTGATCGTATGCATGCGGTTTTCCGCCTGCTCGAAGGCAATGCAAGCGGGCGACTCGAATACGTCGTCGGTCACTTCGATGCCGTTGGCCAAGTCCGGGTACTGTTCGGCAATCTGCTTGCCCACCTTGGTTTCGGAGTTGTGGAACGCCGGCAGGCAATGCATGAACTTGGTGCGGGGGTTGCCAGTGGCCTTCATCAGTTGCGCATTCACCTGGTAAGGCTTGAGCAGCTTGATACGCTCGCCCCAGGCCTCGATCGGTTCACCCATCGATACCCACACGTCGGTGTGCACGAAGTCCACGCCCTTGACCGCGGCCAGCGGGTCTTCGGTCAGGGTGATACGCGCGCCACTTTCTTCTGCGTACTGCTTGCAGCGCTCAACCAGGTCCTCATGTGGCCACAGCGCCTTGGGCGCGGCGATGCGCACGTCCATGCCGAGTTTGGCGCCGATCAGCAGCAGCGAGTTGCCCATGTTGTTGCGCGCATCGCCCAGGTAGGCGTAGCTGATGTCGTGCAACGGCTTGTCGCTGTGCTCGCGCATGGTCAGCACGTCGGCGATCATCTGGGTAGGGTGATACTCGTCGGTCAGGCCGTTGAACACCGGCACCCCGGCGAACTTGGCCAGCTCTTCGACGATTTCCTGCTTGAAGCCACGGTATTCGATGGCGTCGTACATGCGCCCGAGTACGCGGGCGGTGTCCTTCATGCTTTCCTTGTGGCCGATCTGCGATGAGTTGGGGTCGATATAGGTGACATTGGCACCCTGGTCGTAGGCCGCCACTTCGAAGGCGCAGCGGGTGCGGGTGGAGGTTTTTTCGAAGATCAGGGCAATGTTGTTGCCCTTCAGGTGTTGCTGTTCGGTGCCGGTGTACTTGGCGCGCTTGAGGTCGCGGGACAGGTCCAGCAGGTAGCGCAACTCGCGCGTGGTGTGGTGTTCCAGGCTCAGCAGGTTGCGGTTGTGAATGTTGAACGCCATGACTTTTCTCCTTGGGTAGGGTGAACGCACCGGCCGCCGCTGGGTAAGCGCGGCCGGGGTAATGGGCGTTAGTAATCGATGGGATCACGGATGATCGGGCAGGTCATGCAGTGGCCGCCGCCCCGGCCCCGGCCCAGTTCGCCGGCGCTGATGGTGATGACCTCGATGCCAGCCTTGCGTAGCAGGGTGTTGGTGTAGGTATTACGGTCGTAGCCGATGACCACGCCTGGTTCGAGGGCCACCACGTTGTTGCCGTCATCCCACTGTTCGCGTTCGGCGGCGAAGCTGTTGCCGCCGGTTTCGACCACCCGCAGCTTGACCCCGAGCTGTTCGCCGACCACGTCGATGAACGACTTGTTCACGCGGCGCACGTCCATGCCGTACGGCTTGCTTTCGTCCGGGCGAATGATGAACGGCACGATTTCCTTGACCACTTCCGGGAAGACCGTGACCAGGTCGCGGTCGCAGAAGCTGAACACGGTGTCCAGGTGCATGGCGGCGCGCGACTTCGGCAGGCCGGCGACCACCACTTCCCTGACCGCACCGTGGGCGAACAGGCTCTGGGCCAGCTGACCGATGGCCTGGCGCGAGGTGCGCTCGCCCATGCCGATCAGCACCACGCCATTACCGATCGGCATCACGTCGCCACCCTCGAGCGTGGCGTTGCCGTGGTCCTTGTCCGGGTCGCCATACCACACCTGGAAGTCGGCGCTGGTGAACGCCGGGTGGAATTTGTAGATGGCGGTGGTGAGTAGCGTTTCCTGGCGCCGTGCTGGCCAGTACATCGGGTTCAACGTGACGCCGCCGTAGATCCAGCAGGTGGTGTCACGGGTGAACTGGGTGTTGGGCAGCGGGGGCAGGATGAAGCTGGAGTGCCCCAGGTAGTCGTTGTACATCTTGACCACTTCGGCGCCTTCGCTCTGCGGCAGGTCCTGGCCGGCCACGCCGCCGATCAGGAATTCGGCCAAGTGGCGCGGTTCGAGACCTTCCAGCCAGCTGCGCACTTCATTGGTCAGGCCCACGCCGACGGTATCGGCGGTGATCTTGCGGTCCAGAATCCACTTCAGCGCTTCAGGTTGCTGCACGATGTCGGTCAGCAGGTTGTGCATTTCCAGCACATCCACGCCACGCTCACGCATCTTGGTGACAAAGTCGAAGTGGTCACGCTTGGCCTGGTCGACCCAGATCACATCGTCGAACAGCAGTTCGTCACAGTTGCTCGGCGTCAGGCGCTTGTGCGCCAGGCCCGGTGCGCACACCATGACTTTGCGCAGCTTGCCGGCCTCGGAGTGCACACCGTACTTCTGTTTTTCAGCGGACATGGTTTCATTCCTCCAATGGGACGAAAGCGTGGTCAAAGGGTCAGGAAGCCGTCGTACAGGCCATAGGCTGCCACCAGGGCGCCGATCACCACGGCGGCGAAGATCAGTTTTTCCACGTTGGTGAAGATGGGTTGGCCCACTTCACGCTTGGCCTTGGCGAACAGGATCGCGCCAGGGGCGTACAGCAATGCCGACAGCAGCAGGTATTTCACTCCGCCGGCGTACAGCAGCCAGATGGCGTACAGCAGGGCGATAGCGCCGATGATCAAGTCTTTCTTGCGTTCGGCCAGGGCCTGCTCATAGGTTTCGCTGCGCAGCGCCAGCAGGAAGGCGTAGGCCGCCGACCACAGGTAGGGCACCAGAATCATCGAGGTGGCGAGGTAGATCAGCGACAGGTAGGTGCTGCTGGAAAACAGCGTGATCACCAGGAAGACCTGCACCATGGCGTTGGTCAGCCACAGCGCATTGGCCGGTACCTGGTTGGCGTTCTCGCGGCGCAGGAATGCCGGCATGGTGTGGTCCTTGGCGGCGGCGAACATGATTTCGGCGCACAGCAGCACCCACGACAGCAAGGCCCCCAGCAACGAGATGATCAGGCCGACACTGATCAGTACCGCCCCCCAGTGGCCGACCACATGCTCCAGCACGGCGGCCATCGACGGGTTCTGCAGCTTGGCCAGTTCCGGTTGGGTCATGATGCCCAGCGACAGCACATTGACCAGTACCAGGAACAACAGCACGGTCACGAAGCCGATGACCGTGGCCTTGCCCACGTCGGCGCGCTTTTCGGCGCGTGACGAGAAGATGCTCGCACCCTCGATACCGATGAACACCCATACGGTGACCAGCATCATGTTGCGGACCTGGTTCATCACACTGCCCAGTTCGGGCGTGCCCCGGCCCCAGATGTCGGCGGTGAAGATGTCCAGCTTGAAGGCGAACAGGCAGATCAGGGCGAACAGCACCAGCGGCACCACCTTGGCCACGGTGGTCACCAGGTTGATGAACGCCGCTTCCTTGATGCCGCGCAAGACCAGGAAATGCACGGCCCATAGCAGTAGCGAGGCGCCGATGATGGCGGCTGGCGTGTTGCCCTCGCCAAAGACCGGGAAGAAGTAGCCCAGGGTGCTGAACAGCAGCACGAAGTAGCCGACGTTGCCCAGCCAGGCACTGATCCAGTAGCCCCAGGCCGAAGAAAAGCCCATGTAGTCGCCAAAGCCGGCCTTGGCGTAGGCATACACCCCGCCATCGAGATCTGGTTTGCGGTTGGCCAGGGTCTGGAACACGAAGGCCAGGGTCAGCATGCCCACGGCAGTGATGGCCCAGCCGATCAGTACCGCGCCAACCCCTGCGCTGGCCGCCATGTTCTGCGGCAGCGAGAATATGCCGCCGCCAATCATCGAGCCGACCACGAGTGCAACTAATGCACCGAGTTTCAATTTTCCGGATGAATCAGACATTTAACAACTCCTGCCAGGAGAAAGTTGACGACAGCATAAATCCGCCGTCTCAGCCATTCGCTGACGTGGGTCAGGTCATGGTGCCGTGAAGTAGGAAAAAACCTTCACGGTGCTCCTGGAGTGTGCCGACATCTCAAGCTGCAGGCCTTGCGCGCTGGCACCTCCATGTCATTCTAGAGCAAACGCTCTGTTCAGCCTGCGATGCTTGACGCTAGCCGCTTTCGCGGCTTTCGCCACTTTTTTACGCATATTTCGAGTTTTATCACTTTCTTTTCCAGTGACTATCTAGCTGCTAGTTTTTACACAATCTATTTATAGATAAAACTGTTATTACCGCGCGTCTTTTTGTGAATGGGTTCACTATAAGCAAGCGTTTCTATATGGCCGCAAACGCTGTTGCATTCGTATGACATTGGCGAAAAAACGGGGGATACATGAGCGAACCGGGTCAGAAGCTACGCTTGGGCGCGCTGATCGCGTTGGTGGTCGGCTCGATGATTGGCGGCGGGATATTCTCGTTGCCGCAGAACATGGCGGCGCGTGCCGATGTAGGGGCGGTGCTGATCGGCTGGACCATCACTGCGGTGGGCATGCTGGCCCTGGCCTTCGTGTTCCAGACCCTGGCCAACCGCAAGCCGGAACTGGACTCGGGAGTATATGCCTACGCCAAAGCCGGTTTTGGCGACTACATGGGCTTCTCATCGGCCTGGGGCTACTGGATCAGCGCCTGGCTGGGCAACGTCGGTTACTTCGTATTGCTGTTCAGCACCCTGGGTTTCTACTTCCCTGTATTTGGCGAGGGCAATACGCCTGTCGCCATCGGTTGTGCCTCAGTCCTCCTGTGGGCGGTGCACTTTCTAGTCTTGCGCGGCATCAAGGAGGCGGCGTTCATCAACCAGGTGACCACCGTGGCCAAAGTGGTGCCCATCCTGATGTTCGTGGTGATTGCCGCATTCGCCTTCCGCGCCGATATCTTCACCCGGGATATCTGGGGGTTGAGCAACCCTCAGTTCGGAGGTGTGCTGGAGCAGGTGCGCAACATGATGCTGGTGACCGTATTCGTGTTCATCGGCATCGAGGGCGCCAGCGTCTACTCCGGGCGGGCCCAGCGCCGCTCCGATGTGGGCAAGGCCACGGTCATCGGCTTTCTCGGTGTGCTGGCGCTACTGGTGCTGGTCAACGTGCTGTCCCTCGGGGTGATGACCCAGCCGGAGCTTGCCGGTTTGCAGAACCCTTCGCTGGCGTCGGTGCTGGAGCATATCGTCGGCCCTTGGGGCGCATTGCTGATCAGTATCGGCCTGGCGGTTTCGCTGCTGGGGGCGTTGCTTTCCTGGGCATTGTTGTGTGCCGAGATTCTTTACGCCACCGCTCGTGACAAGACCATGCCGCGCTTCCTGGCCAAGGAAAACGCCAACCATGTACCGGCCAATGCCCTGTGGCTCACCAACTGCATGATCCAGGGTTTCCTGCTGATCACGTTGTTCTCGGCCGGCACTTACACCAGCCTGATCTACCTGGCGTCGTCGATGATCCTGGTGCCTTACCTGTGGTCGGCGGCCTATGCGCTGCTGCTGGCGGTGCGTGGCGAGAGCTACGCCGCGCAGCCACGGTTGCGGCGCAAAGACGTGCTGGTGGCGCTGGTTGCCTTGCTCTACGCCATCTGGCTGCTGTATGCCGGCGGGCTCAAGTACCTGCTGTTGTCGGCGTTGCTGTATGCCCCGGGCGTGATCCTGTTCGCCAGGGCCAAGCATGAGCAGCGGCAAACCCTGTTCACCACGTGGGAAAAGCTGATTTTCGCGGCCGTGCTGGCAGGCGCGGCGCTGGCCGCCTACGCCCTGTATTCAGGGTTGCTGAGCTTGTGATGGGGCTGCGCAGGCGTGCTCCGGGCGTGACCAGATCCACAGGTTGCCCAGGGTCATGCCGGCGATGGCGAGGAATACCGGCCAGTGGTGTTCAAGAAAGGTCAGCATCAGGCCTGCACAGAGCAGCATGCTGAGGGTAGCGCTGACCTTGGCGCGGCGCTGGATCACCTTGCCGTTGCGCCAGTTGTACAGAATCGGCCCAAACAGGCGGTGGTTTTCCAGCCAGGCCGACAACCGTGGCGAACTGCGCGTTGCAGCCCACGCTGCCAGCAGGATGAATTCGGTGGTTGGCAGGCCGGGAATGACGATCGCGACCAGACCCACCCCCAGGCTCACGTAAGCCAGTATTCCATACAGCAGGCGGGCGAGTTTCGAGCGGGCGGGTCGGGTCATGGTCTCACTGCAAAAAACGGTGCGGCCACCAGAAGGGTGGCCGGCTAAGGCGTATCAAACCAGCGCAGCATCTGCAGCATAGGCATGCTTGAGCAGCTCGGTGAAGCGCTCGAATGCCGCTACTGCGCCGCGCTCGGCAGCCGCGTCTTCTTCGGCCGACAGGTCCAGGGCATCCAGGATGCGAGTGAACTGCTTCCAGCCTTCAGCACGGCCACCGGCCGGCTCGCCCAGGTGCCGGGCGCCGAAGCTGTCGGACAGGCCCAGCGCTGCGGCCCGTTTGATCAGAAACGCAGCGCCCAGTTTGGAGCCTTCGGAGACGAAGATCCAGCCCATTGCCTCGCCCAGGCTCGGATTGGCCAAGGCACCCGGCACCGCGGCCGGCACCTGGGTGTCGAGGTCGGCGAGGTCGAGGCGGGCTTGGTCGGCCCGGCAGCGCGCGGCCAGGTCGGGGACGATGGCGATCAGTTGCGGGTCGTTGTACAGGGCCTGCAGCTCGGATTGGAACAGGTACTGGGCGACCACGAAGCGGGCGAAACTTTCGCGGCTGTCGAATGGGGCGTGGGATTTGACCAGGGCATCCAGTTCGGCGTGCGGGGCGTGGGTGATCTGGTTCAGGCGCTGGGAGCGCAAGGCTGGGCGGTCGATCATGGGGCAGTCCTTGGAAAGAGGGCGTCTAGAGACAAGACGAAGCAGCGGGGGCGGAACAGTAAAAAAAACCGGGTATCTACAGACGGGTCATTGCGTTGCCTGTGGGATCAGGCGCCGCGCGGGCGGCGCCTGATCCCACAGGCGCTGCAAACCTGAAACCTTCAGATATCCCACACCACATTGATGCCGAAGTTGCGCCCCGGCATGCTCAAACGGTCGATGTTGGCCGGCTGGGTCACAGCCGCTTCACCCTGGCCGTCATAGCTGCGTACCGAGTCCCACTGCCAGTATTTCTTGTCGGTCAGGTTGTACAGCCCGGCGTTGATGGTGACGTCGTCGGTCACCTTGTAGAAACCGGTCAGGTCCAGCACGCCATAGCCTGGCGTGCGGAACTTCGTGCTCGAACCGTCTGGCGAGTAGAAGGTGCTGTCGTCGACCCGGGTCTTGCGCTTGACCAGCGTCCAGCTCAGCAAGCCACCATAGTTGTGTTGCTCGTAACCCAGGCCGAACACGCCTTTGAGCGGGTTGACCGTGTTCAGCGGTTCGCCGGTGTCATCGTTACGGCCATAGGTATAGGCAATCGAGCCCTGGGTATACAGGCCTTGTGGCGCTCCGAAGTGGTCAAGGTTGAGGCGGCCCTTGACCTCGGCGCCCTTGATGGTGGCGTGCTTGATGTTGTTGGCCTGGAAGGTCTGTTCCAGGTTGGCGCTCTGCACGGCGTCTTCGTCAATGAAGTCGCGGTACTTGTTGTAGAACACCGCCACGTCGAAGTTACCGGCGTCGAAGTTGCCGCGCAGGCCGGTTTCGTAGTCCTTGCTCTTTTCAGGCTCCAGCCCTGGGTTGCCTTCTACCCGGTAGCCTTGGTCTAGGTTGACGAATTTCCCGTACATGGACTTGGCGGTCGGCGTGCGGAAGCCCTCAGCGTACTGGCCGTACCAGGTGTAGTGGTCATCGAAGGCGTAGGTCAGGCCGAACTTGGGCGAGACGCGGTGCCACGTCTTGTCCGAGTCGTCCTGGGAGGTGGGCGCGGTGGCGGTGGACTCCAGGCCACGCAGGAACGCCTCGGTGAACTTGGGCTGCATGCGCGTGTAGTCGTAACGGGCGCCTGGCAGGAAGGTCCAGCGGTTCCAGCGGATTTCATCCTGCACGAACAGGCTGTAGGTGTTCACGGTCGGGTCCGGGAAATCACTGACCAGCACCTGGCCGTCGGCCGGGCGCGGCGCGCCGGCGGCAGCGCAACCCGAGCCTACGGCCAGGCAGGTGCCCGTGCCACTGCGCGACCCGGTGATTTTCTCGTGCTTGAGGGTGGTGCCGTAGGTCAGCAAGTGGTCGGTGCTGCCGATGCTGAAGGCTTTGTCCAGCTGGGCATCGAATACCCACTGGCGGTCCTTGTAACGTGTGTCGCGGGTGCGCAGTACCTGGCGGCCAGGTGGCGCATAGATTTCATCGGTGTGCTGGTCGGTCTTGGCGACCTGGTAGTTCAGGCTCCACTTCACCTGGTCAGCGAACAGCGTGTCCAGGCCGAATTCATGGTTGATGCCGAAGCGTTCGCGGGTGATGGTGTCGTTGCCGCTGCGCGCCTTGTAGTAGCCCATGCCCCCGAACCCGGGTATGAACGGCCCTCCCGCGGCGCTGAGGATGTTCTGGTCGCGGTCGTCCTTGTAGCGCTCGTAAGTAACGCCCAGGCGGGCGTCGTCAGCGTAGTTCCAGCCTGCCTTGGCCAGCACGTTGGTGGTCCGCACGTCCATCGGGTTGGCTTCGGTACGGGCCAGGCCGGCACCGCTGTGGTGGCCTTGGGTCTCGGTCTCGTGGCCATTGCGCTGGCTCAGGTGCAGCAGGCCGTCGACATCGCCCTGGCGCCCGGCGACGGTGGCCGAGGTCAGCCAGCTTTCGTCCGCCGAGCTGTAACCGCTTTTCAGGCGTGCGCCAACATCCTTGCCTGGCTTGATGATGTCGTCGGGGTCGAGGGTGAAGTAGCTGACCGCGCCGCCGATCGCATTGCTGCCATACAGCACCGAGGCCGGGCCGCGCAGGATTTCCACGCGCTTGACGATTTCCGGGTCGACATAGTTGCGTTGGGTTTGCGCGTAGGGGCCGTAGAAGAAACTGTCGGGGATCGCCACACCATCGACCTGGGTGAGAATCCGCTCGCCGTCGATACCGCGGATGTTGTAGCCGTTGAGGCCACTGCGCTGGCCGGTGCCGGCCACCGACACACCCGGTTCGTAACGCACCAGGTCCTGGATGTTGTTGACGTTCTGGCGGTCCAGTTGCGCTCGGGTCTGCACGCTGACCGTGCTCGGCACCTGGCTCACGTCCTGGGCACTGCGGGTGGCGCTGACGGTCACTTGCTGCAGCGCGATCACATTGTTCGCGGCCTGGCGTTCGAGTACCACATTGGCATTGCCGATCCTGCGAAAGCTCAGCCCGGTGCCCTGCAACAGGCGCTTGAGCGCGGCATCTGGCGGCAGAGCACCCTGTACACCGGGTGAGGCCACGCCTTCGGCCAACTCGGCGCTGAAGCCAACCTGCCAACCGGTGACCTGGCTGAAGGCGTTGATGGCCGACACCAGCGGTTGCTGGCCGATGCTGAAGCGGTAATCGCCCATGCGCGGGCTGCTGGCGCGGGCCGGTTCGGCAGCCAGCGCCGGCAGGCTGCAGGCGCCGCTGGCGAGCAATGCCAAGGTCAGCAGCGAAAGCTGCCCGGTACGGCGGGGAAGGGAAGACGAGCGGGTAATACCTGTGTACATCGGAAGCGCTCCCAAACGTGCAGACAGTTATAGGTGTCTGTTCTCGTTTGTTAAACAAGAATCAGTTGCATTGGCTATAACGAGACGGATGGGGGCGCAAAACCGCGTAAAAATAAATGCAAAAGCGTTGAACAGGCATGCCGGGCTGCGCGGCGGCGTGGCCGTAGGGGAGGCAAACAGTCAGTTCAGGATGACCAGCGCCGGGTACTCATGCAACTGGGCGGAGGTGATGTGAGCCAGCGCGCGCAGGGTTTCCAGCGGTTGGTCGAGGCGGTAGTTGCCGGTTACGGCAACGTCATCCAGCTGGGTATTGCGGTTGATGATCCAGCCGGGGTAATAGCGCCGGACTTCGGCCAGGACCTGGCTCAGCGGGCAGTTTTCGAACACCAGGCGGCCATCGACCCAGGCCAGGTCCTTGTGCATGTCGGGGCGCTGGCGCTGGCCAATGCCCTGGGGGCCCACACTGATGCTGTCGCCAGCGCTGAGGCGTATGCGCTGGTCACGCGCACCTTGCAGGTCGACATCGCCGCGCTGCACCCGCAGTTGCGCTTCACCGTTGAGGTAGCGCACGGCGAAATCGGTATCGCGTGCTTGCGCGCGCAATGGCCCGGCCTGGACTTCCAGCGGCATCGGCGCGTTCTGCGGCACCTGGAAGTAGGCTTCACCCTGCAGCAGGCGCGCGACCTGGCGGCCGCCGCGGCGGTCACTGGCGAACGCCGAATTGGTATTCAGCAGCACCTTCGCGCCATCGTCCAGTTGCAGGCGCTGGCGTTCGCCGACCACGGTCAGGTGGTCGGCCTGCAGGCGTGTCGGCAGGTTACCGAAGGTCACCAGCCCAACCAGCAGCACGGCTGCCGTCGCCAACGGCTTCCAGTGGCTGCGCAGGCGCCCGCGCCACGACCGACGCTGCTGCCGGTGCATCTGCGTGGCCACCTGGTGCAGCGGCATACCGTTCCACAGCGCTTCTGCCTCGACATAGGCTTCGGCGTTTTCTGGCGCTGCGCTCAACCAGGCCTGGAAGGCGAGGGTGTCGTCGGCATCGGCGCCTTGCAGGCGTACCAGCCATTCCAGCGCCTCGTCCATGGCACGCGCACGGGCATTGGGCCCGGCAGGTGACGGGCGAGGGGCGGGGCTGTCGGTCACGGGGAATCCTTGCGTGGTTTTTTGCAAATGATCAAGGCTACGGCGTGGTGTGGCAAGGGCTTTACGTTGAGGGGCTGGCCAGCGGCCGGTTTACTTCAGGCGCTCGGCGACGCCCATGCAGATGGCCATGATCAGCTTCAGTTCCTTTTGTACCGTACTGGCCGAAACATTCAGTTGCTGGGCAATTTCCAGGTAGGTGGCGCCATGCAGGCGGCTGAGAATGAAGATGCGCTGCTGGCGCTCGCTCAGCTGGTTCAGGCTGATGCTCAGGTGCTTGAGCAGTTGTTCGGCGTGCGCGGCATCCTCGCTGCTGCTGGCCGGTGCGGCCACGCTGTGCAGCACCTCGTCGGGCACGTCGTCGACCAGCATGCGGGCCTGCACCCGGCGGGCGCGCAAGTGGTCGAGCGCCAGGTTGCGGGCCGTCTGGAACACGAAGGGTTCGATGTGCTCGACAGGCCGCTCGCCCAGGGCGCGCGACACCCGCAGGTAGGTTTCCTGCAGCAGGTCCTCGGCGGTGCTGGGGTTGCCGACCATGCGCTGCAGGGTGCGCAGCAGGGAAAGGCGCTGGAGGAGGAAGACGGCGTTGAACCGGGACTGACTCACGAGAAGACCTGACCGACCAAAAGCTAATGATAATGCTTATCATCTATGAAGAAGGTCAAGTCTGGAAATGTTAGGAAAAGGTAAAGATTGTGAGCCCGCTGGTGGCTGGGGGAGGATGTTCTGTGTATTAGAGACCGAGCGCCGCCCGCGCGGCGCCGGGTCTCACAGGCGCCCAAAGTGCCCCGTCAGGCTCACCGGGCCCTGCACAACGCCAGGCAGTTATCCAGCATGCGGTTGCTGAAGCCCCACTCGTTGTCATACCAGGCCAGCACCTTGAGCATGCGCCCGCTGGCGCGGGTGTGGTTGGCATCGAAGATCGACGACAGCGGGTTGTGGTTGAAATCGCAGGAAACCAATGGCAACGCGTTGTAGCCCAAGACCTTGGAATGCTTGCTCGCCTCGAGGAACAACTGGTTGACCTGCTCGGCGGTGGCCTCGCGTTTGAGGTTCACGGTCAGGTCCACCAGCGACACGTTGATCACTGGGACCCGCACGGCCATACCGGTCAGTTTGCCGGCCAGTTCCGGCAATACCAGGCCTACCGCCTCGGCCGCGCCGGTCTTGCTGGGGATCATCGACTGGGTTGCCGAGCGCGCGCGGTACGGGTCGCTGTGGTAAACGTCGGTCAGCACCTGGTCGTTGGTATAGGCGTGGATGGTGGTCATCAGGCCTTGCTCGATGCCGAACTCGCGGTGCAGCACCTGGGCGATCGGTGCCAGGCAGTTGGTGGTGCACGAGGCGTTGGAAATGACCTGGTGCGAAGCCCGCAGCACGTCATGGTTGACCCCGTACACCACGGTGGCATCAGCCCCTTTGGCCGGCGCCGAGACAATCACCTTGCCCGCCCCGGCAGCCAGGTGGGCAGCTGCCTTGGCCCGCTCGGTAAACAACCCGGTGCATTCGAACACCACATCGATCGCTTCGGCCTTCCACGGCAGTTCGGCCGGGTTGCGAATGGCACTGACCGCGATACGGTCACCATTGACCGTGAGGCTTTCGTGGTCGGCCTCGACCGTGGCGTCGAAGGTGCCGTGCACGCTGTCGTACTTGAGCAGGTGGGCGTTCATGGCGCTGTCGCCCAGGTCGTTGATGGCGACGACCTGCAAGTCCTGGCGGTAGCCTTGGGTATACAGTGCGCGCAGGACGTTACGGCCGATGCGGCCGAATCCATTGATGGCGATGCGAAGGGTCATGGCAGTACCTCTGGCAGTCCGAGTGAAACCTGTGGCACAAAGGAGCTTCACTGAAACGGTTTTGTTGTTGGAATTACAAGATTATTCACTATCAGATAGAAAACAAGCCTTTTTAGTGGCAGTATTTTGTTTAAACATACAACGAGTGGTGGGGCAAGATGCCTCTACCGATGCAGCGGGCTCCTGGTCTTGAGCCTAGGCGGCAATCGGTTGGAGGGGAAATGCCCGGTAAACCGCCCTTACAATTAGTCTGGAGTCCAGTACATGCATCCGCGCATCCTTGAGGTCACCCAGCGGCTGGTCGAACGCAGCCGAGCCACCCGCGAACGCTACCTGCAGCTGATTCGCGGCGCGGCCAGTGACGGGCCCATGCGCGCCAGCCTGCAGTGCGCCAACTTCGCCCACGGGGTGGCCGGTTGCGGCAGCGACGACAAGCAAACGCTGCGCCTGATGAACGCCGCCAACGTGGCCATCGTCTCGGCCTACAACGACATGCTGTCGGCCCACCAGCCGTACCTGCACTTCCCCGAGCAGATCAAGCAGGCCCTGCGCGAGGTCGGCTCGGTCGGCCAGTTCGCCGGTGGCGTGCCGGCCATGTGCGACGGCGTGACCCAGGGTGAGCCGGGCATGGAACTGGCCATCGCCAGCCGGGAAGTGATTGCCATGTCCACTGCGGTGGCGCTGTCGCACAACATGTTCGACGCCGCGCTGATGCTGGGCATTTGCGACAAGATCGTCCCCGGGCTGATGATGGGCGCGTTGCGCTTTGGCCACTTGCCGACCATTTTCGTGCCGGGCGGGCCGATGGTTTCCGGCATTTCCAACAAGCAGAAGGCCGACGTGCGCCAGCGCTATGCCGAAGGCAAGGCCAGCCGCGAGGAGCTGCTGGAGTCGGAGATGAATTCCTACCACAGCCCGGGTACCTGCACCTTCTACGGCACCGCCAATACCAACCAGCTGGTGATGGAGGTGATGGGCCTGCATCTGCCTGGCGCGTCGTTCGTCAACCCGTACACGCCGCTGCGCGATGCGCTCACCGCCGAGGCCGCGCAACAGGTCACGCGCATGACCAAGGCCAGTGGCAGCTTCATGCCGCTGGGCGAAATCGTCGACGAGAAGGCGCTGGTCAACTCCATCGTTGCCCTGCACGCCACGGGTGGCTCCACCAACCATACCCTGCACATCCCGGCAATTGCCCAGGCTGCCGGCATACAGCTGACCTGGCAGGACATGGCCGACCTCTCCGAGGTCGTACCCACCCTGTCGCATGTCTACCCCAACGGCAAGGCTGACATCAACCACTTCCAGGCCGCTGGCGGCATGGCCTTCCTGATCCGCGAGCTGCTCGATGCCGGCCTGTTGCACGAAGACGTCAACACCGTCGCCGGCCACGGCCTGCGCCGTTACACCCAGGAGCCGTTCCTCGATGATGGCAAGCTGGTATGGCGCGAAGGCCCGCTGCAAAGCCTGGACGAAAGCATCCTGCGCCCGGTCGCGCGGCCGTTCTCGGCCGAAGGCGGCCTGCGGGTGATGGAGGGCAACCTGGGGCGTGGCGTGATGAAGGTTTCGGCTGTAGCTGCCGAGCACCAGGTGGTCGAGGCCCCGGCGCGGGTGTTCCACGATCAGCAGTCGCTGGCCGATGCATTCAAGGCCGGTGAGCTGGAGTGTGATTTCGTGGCCGTGGTGCGCTTCCAGGGCCCCCGCTGCAATGGCATGCCCGAGCTGCACAAGCTCACGCCGTTCCTGGGCGTGCTGCAAGACCGCGGCTTCAAGGTGGCGCTGGTTACCGACGGGCGCATGTCCGGCGCCTCGGGCAAGATCCCGGCGGCGATCCACGTGTGCCCCGAAGCCTATGACGGTGGCCCGCTGGCACGGGTGCGCGATGGTGATATGGTGCGCGTTGATGGTGTCGAAGGCACGCTGCGGGTACTGGTATCGGCCGAAGAACTGGCCAGCCGCGACCTGCCGCCGGCGCCCCAGGGCAATGACCTGGGGTGCGGGCGCGAGCTGTTCGGCTTCATGCGCATGGCGTTCAGCCCGGCAGAGCAGGGCGCCAGTGCCTTCACCTCTGCCCTGGAGAACCTTAAATGAAGGACCTGCTGGTTGGCGATATCGGCGGCACCAACGCCCGTTTTGCGTTGTGGCGTGACAACCAGTTGCACGAGGTAAAAGTCTTCGCTACCGCGGACTACACCAGCCCGGAGCAGGCTATCGAGGCCTATCTGCATGGCCAGGGCATCGCCCGCGGCGGCCTGGCCGCGGTGTGCCTGGCGGTGGCAGGGCCGGTCGAGGGCGACGAGTTTCGCTTCACCAACAACCACTGGCGTCTGAGCCGCCTGGCGTTCTGCAAGACCTTGCAGGTCGAGCGGCTTGTGTTGATCAATGATTTCACCGCCATGGCGTTGGGCATGACCCGCCTGCAAGAAGGCGAAGTGCGCCAGGTGTGCCCCGGCCAGGCAGACCCCACGCGCCCGGCACTGGTGATCGGCCCGGGCACCGGCCTTGGCGTGGGTTCGCTGCTGCGCCTTGGCGGGCAGCACTGGCAGGCCTTGCCGGGCGAAGGCGGGCATGTCGACCTGCCGGTGGGCAACGCCCGCGAAGCGGCGATCCACCAGCAGATCCACCAGCAAATCGGCCATGTCAGTGCCGAGACGGTACTCAGCGGGGGTGGCCTGGTACGGCTTTACCAGGCGCTGTGTGCGCTGGACGGCGACACCCCACGTCACACGTCCCCGGCGCAGATCACCGATGCAGCGCTGGGCGGCGAGCCACGGGCACTGGCGGTGATCGAGCAGTTCTGCCGGTTCCTGGGGCGCGTGGCCGGGAACAATGTGCTTACCCTGGGCGCGCGCGGTGGGGTCTATATCGTTGGCGGGGTCATCCCGCGGTTTGCCGAGTTGTTCCTGCGCAGCGGGTTCGCCGCCAGCTTTGCCGACAAAGGCTGCATGAGCGGCTACTTTGCGGGTGTGCCGGTGTGGCTGGTGACGGCGGAGTTTTCCGGGTTGCTGGGGGCGGGTGTGGCGTTGCAGCAAGCGCTGGACCATTGACTGGGGTCGCTTTGCGGCCCATCGCGGGCAAGCCCGCGAAGGGCTGCAAAGCAGCCCCAATAAAAACAGGCAGCAAAGACCTGTAACCGAGAAGAGGAAGGACCACCTTGAGCACTGCCGGCAAATCGATCCTGATGGTCGACGACGACCAGGAAATCCGTGAACTGCTGCAAACCTATTTGAGCCGCTCCGGCTTCCAGGTGCATGCCGAAGCCGACGGCGCGGGCTTTCGCCGCGCGCTGGACAGCAGCCCCTGCGACCTGGTCATTCTCGATGTCATGTTGCCCGATGAAGATGGTTTCAGCCTGTGCCGCTGGGTTCGGCAGCATCCGCGCCGGGCGCGTGTGCCAATCATCATGCTCACTGCCAGTTCCGATGAAGCCGACCGGGTCATCGGCCTGGAGCTGGGTGCCGACGACTACCTGGGCAAACCGTTCAGCCCGCGCGAGCTGCAGGCGCGGCTAAAGGCCCTGCTGCGCCGCGCCGAGTTTGGCCAGGCGGCGCCGGGGAGCGCGGTGCTGGCCTTCGATGACTGGCGCCTGGACACGGTCAGCCACCGGCTGTTCCACCGCGATGGTGAGGAGGTGATTCTCTCCGGTGCCGACTTCGCACTGCTCAAGCTGTTCCTCGACCACCCACAGCAAATCCTCGACCGCGACACCATCGGCAATGCCACCCGCGGCCGCGAGCCGATGCCGCTGGACCGTATCGTCGACATGGCGGTCAGTCGCCTGCGCCAGCGCCTGCGCGACACCGATAAACCTCCCCGGCTGATCCGCACCGTGCGCGGCAGCGGTTACCTGTTGGCGGCGCATGTCTGCTGTGCGCCCTGAGCGGCGCTGGCGCTTGCTGCCCCGCTCACTGCTGGGGCGCATGCTGCTGCTGACCCTGCTGGTGGTGCTGCTGGCCCAGGGGTTGTCGAGCATCATCTGGGTTTCCCAACTGCGCGCCAGCCAGTTGCAGGGGTTGCGGGCCAGTGCCAGCAGCCTGGCCCATTCGATGAGCGCCAGCGTCAGTTACTTCCGGTCGTTGCCAGTGGCCTACCGGCCGCTGGTACTCGATCAGTTGCGCAGCATGGGCGGCACGCGGTTTTTCGTATCGCTCAACGCCACCCCGCTGGACATGCAGGCGTTGCCCGTCACGGCGCGCAAGCAGGCGGTGATCGATGTATTCCAGCAGGTGTTGCACGAGCGCCTGGGGTCGCAGATGGAAATTTCCGTCGAATTCGTCGGGCCTGACGAGCTGCGTATCTTCAACAGCGGCCTCAAGCTCGACGAGCTGCCGCGCTCGTGGGCGCATTACTCGCTGACGCTCGAGCCCCTCAAGCCACCGGTGCTGGTCACGCAGATCCGCCTGGGTGAGGGGGAGTGGCTGTACATCGCCTCGTTGCTGCCCGAGCCGTATACCGGCCTGGAAGCCGAACGCCTGCCACGCCAGCAGGTGGGGTTCATTGTGCTGACCACGGCCTTGCTGTTGCTGTTCATCGGCTTGCTGGTGCACTGGCAAAGCTGGCCACTCAAACGCCTGGCCCGGGCCGCGCGGGAAATGTCGCTGGGCGCTGATGTGGCGCCGCTGGCGGAAGGTGGCGGCAGCGAAGTGGTCGAGGTGAGCCGGGCATTCAACAGCATGCGCGAACGTATCAGCCGTTACCTGACCGAACGCAGCCAGTTGTTCAGCGCCATATCCCACGACCTGCGCACACCAATAACCCGCCTGCGCCTGCGTGTCGAGCTGTTGGAAGAGGAGCGCCTGCAAGCCAAGTTCAGCCAGGACCTGGACGAGCTGGAGCTGCTGGTCAAAGGCGCCCTGCAATGCGTGAAGGACACCGACATCCACGAGAACATCGAGCCCGTCGACCTCAATCAGGTGCTGGATATCCTGGCCGAGCCTTACCTGGCCGATGGTCGCGTCACTGTGTACGGCAAGGCGCTTGCACCGTACCCCGGCAAACCTCTGGCCCTGCGGCGCTGCATCGGCAACCTGATCGACAACGCCATCAAGTACGGCGAACGGGCGCAACTGCGTATCATCGACAGCGCCGAGGGCTTTGTGCTGCAGGTGGATGACCAAGGGCCGGGGGTACCCCAGCAGCAGCTGGAGCAGGTGTTCGAGCCACACTTCCGCCTGGCCGCCCAGCAACAGGGTTACGGGCTGGGGTTGGGGATTGCACGCAATATTGCCCATAGCCACGGCGGCGAGGTGAGTTTGCTGAACCTGCGCGGCGGCGGGCTGCGGGTAACCTTGTTCCTGCCGCGAGGCATGGACTGATTTTCCGTGTTGCCTGCAAGGGCCGCACGGGTTTCAAGGTTTGCACTCAGGTCACTCAATTGTCACTGCCCAGTGACAATCCCAGCCTCCTTCGTGACATCTGCCTCGACCCCGCTGGCTAGAATTCGCACACGACTGGCAAGGATAAAGCTGGCTCATGAATACCCACCTACTGCCCTCCACCAGCTGGCTGAAAGCCCCGGCTCATACGGCCTGGCGCCTGGCCGAGGCCCAGCGGCTGCTGGCCTTTGCCAAAGCCGCGAAACGCCCGGACGGCTTCGGCAACCTGGATGCCAAAGGCCAACTCGCCGCTGGTGCCCGCGCCGAAACCATGAACACGGCGCGCATGACCCACTGTTTTGCCCTGGCTCACCTGCAAGGCATTCCAGGCTGCCTGGCCTACGCCGAGCACGGCGTGGCCGCCCTGCGCGGGGCCATGCAGGATGCCAGCTATGGGGGCTGGTTCGCTCACCCCGATGGCCAGCAGGACAGCGGCAAGGCCGCCTACCTGCATGCCTTCGTCGCCCTGGCCGCCAGCTCTGCCGTGGTGGCGGGCGCCGACGGTGCCAGGGGCCTGCTGGCAGACGCCACCGAGGTGATCGAGCGGCATTTCTGGAGCGAAGCCGAAGGTGCCCTGCAAGAGGCTTACTCCCGTGCCTGGCAGTTGCCCGAGCCGTACCGTGGCGCCAACAGCAACATGCATGCGACCGAGGCGTTCCTGGCCCTGGCTGATGTCACCGGCAACACGCTGTGGCTGCAACGCGCGTTGCGTATCGCCGAACGCATCATCCATACCCATGCCGCCGGTAGCGGTTACCGGGTGATCGAACACTTCGACATGCACTGGCAGCCCGTGGCGGACTACAACCACGACCACCCCGCCGATCATTTCCGGCCCTTTGGCACCACGCCTGGGCACGCCTTGGAATGGGCGCGTTTGCTACTGCACCTGGAGGCCAGCCTGCAACGTGCCGGGCTGCCGGCACCGCAGTGGCTGGCAGAAAGTGCCAGCGGGCTGTTCGAGGCCGCCTGCCAGCACGCCTGGAACGTCGATGGCGCAGAGGGTTTCGTCTACACCCTGGACTGGGCCAACCGCCCGGTGGTGAATGCGCGCCTGCACTGGGTGCACGCCGAAGCGTGCGCCGCCGCCGCGGCCTTGTTGCAGCGTACCGGCGAGGCCCGTTACGAGCAGTGGTACCGCACCCTCTGGGGGTTTATCGCCAACCACTTCATCGACCCTGTGGCGGGCAGCTGGCACCACGAACTCGATAGCAACAACCGGCCGGCCGGGACCATCTGGCCGGGCAAGCCCGACCTCTATCACGCCTACCAGGCGCTGCTGCTGCCAGGCTTGCCGCTGGCGCCCAGCCTGGCCAGCAACCTGGGCAGCAATGTAACCAAATGATGACATTCACGCATCGCTTCGTTACCTGACGGGGCGGGCACGCTGTTTAGACTCCATGCAACGCAAGCGTTTGACTTGCACGCATAACAACAAGAAAGGTGCTTCGATGAATTCCAAACTCTGTCTCGCCGCTGCTATCTCGCTCGCCTCCTTACTGCCGCTGGGCGCCAGCGCCGCTGAAAGCAAAGGCAGTGTAGAGGTGGTGCACTGGTGGACCTCTGGCGGTGAAAAAGCAGCGGTCGATGTGCTCAAGGCGCAAGTCGAGCAAGATGGCTTCACCTGGAAGGACGGCGCCGTTGCCGGCGGCGGCGGGGCCACCGCCATGACCGTACTCAAGAGCCGCGCAGTCGCCGGCAACCCACCCGGTGTGGCGCAGATCAAGGGCCCGGACATCCAGGACTGGGCGGCCACCGGCCTGCTCGATGCCGATGTGCTCAAGGACGTGGCCAAGGAAGAAAAGTGGGACTCGCTGCTCGACAAGAAGGTCGCCGATACCGTGAAGTACGACGGTGACTACGTTGCCGTGCCGGTCAACATCCACCGTATCAACTGGCTGTGGATCAACCCCGAAGTCTTCAAGAAAGCCGGCATCGACAAGGCGCCCAGCACCCTCGACGAATTCTATGCCGCTGCCGACAAGCTCAAGGCCGCCGGCTTCATTGCGCTTGCCCATGGCGGCCAGCCTTGGCAGGACAGCACCGTGTTCGAAAACGTGGTCCTGGCAGTGATGGGCGTCGATGGCTACAAGAAGGCCCTGGTCGACCTCGACAGCGCCACCCTGGCTGGCCCGCAAATGGTCAAGGCACTGACCGAGCTGAAAAAGGTCGCCACCTACATGGACCAGGATGGCAAGGGCCAGGACTGGAACCTGGAAGCGGCCAAGGTCATCAACGGCAAGGCCGGCATGCAGATCATGGGTGACTGGGCCAAGAGCGAATGGACCCTGGCGAAGAAAACCGCCGGCAAGGATTACCAGTGCGTCCCATTCCCCGGCACTGACAAGGCCTTCCTGTACAACATCGACTCGCTGGTGGTGTTCAAGCAGAACGACGCCGGAACATCCGCCGGGCAGCAGGACATCGCGCGCAAGGTGCTGGGCGAGGACTTCCAGAAGGTCTTCAGCATCAACAAAGGGTCGATTCCGGTGCGTAACGACATGCTCGGCAACATGGGCAAGTATGGCTTCGACAGCTGCGCGCAAACCTCCGCCAAGGACTTCCTCGCCGACGCCAAGACGGGCGGCCTGCAGCCAAGCATGGCGCACAACATGGCCACCACGCTGGCCGTGCAGGGCGCGTTCTTCGATGTGGTGACCAACTACATCAACGACCCCAAGGCCGACCCGGCCGATGCGGCGAAGAAGCTGGCGGCGGCGATCAAGGCGGCCCAGTAAAGGCTGACGCGGTCCCGTTGTAGGAGCGGCCTTGCGTCGCGATGGGCTGCGCAGCAGCCCCAAACCTGCGCACTCGATCTTTCAGGTAGGTGTCGAACTTGAGTCCTCAGGGCTGCGCAGCAGCCCATCGCGACGCAAGGCCGCTCCTACCCGGAGTGCAGCGCCTTTGAGGTGAACCATGACCACAACTACCGCCCAATTGCGGGCCTCACCCCTGGACGCGCTGCAGCGCTGGCTACCCAAGCTGGTGCTGGCACCGAGCATGTTCATTGTGCTGGTGGGCTTCTACGGCTACATCCTCTGGACATTCGTGCTGTCCTTCACCACCTCGACCTTCCTGCCCACCTACAAGTGGGCGGGCCTGGCGCAATATGCCCGGCTGTTCGACAACGATCGCTGGTGGGTTGCCAGCAAGAACCTGCTGCTGTTCGGCGGCCTGTTCATCGCCATCAGCCTGGCCATTGGCGTGTTGCTGGCGGTATTGCTGGACCAGCGCATTCGCCGCGAAGGTTTTATCCGGACCATTTACCTGTACCCCATGGCCCTGTCGATGATCGTTACCGGCACCGCCTGGAAGTGGCTGCTCAACCCTGGCATGGGCCTGGACAAGCTGCTGCGCGATTGGGGCTGGGAGGGTTTTCGGCTGGACTGGCTGATCGACCCGGACCGGGTGGTGTACTGCCTGGTGATCGCCGCCGTGTGGCAGGCATCGGGCTTCATCATGGCCATGTTCCTGGCCGGGCTGCGCGGGGTTGACCAGTCCATCATCCGCGCTGCGCAGATCGACGGTGCCAGCCTGCCACGCATTTACTGGACAGTGGTGCTGCCCAGCCTGCGCCCGGTGTTTTTCAGTGCGCTGATGATTCTTTCGCACATTGCCATCAAGAGCTTCGACCTGGTGGCGGCGATGACCGCCGGTGGCCCGGGTTACTCATCCGACCTGCCGGCCATGTTCATGTACTCGTTCACCTTCAGCCGCGGCCAGATGGGCATGGGCTCTGCCAGCGCCATCCTCATGCTGGGCGCGATTCTGGCGATCCTCGTGCCTTACCTGTACTCGGAGCTGCGGAGCAAACGCCATGCATAGCGCATCGAATAGCCCTGCCGAAAAACCGGCACTGAGCCTTGGCCGTATCGCCATCCATGGCGTGTTGCTGATTGCCGTGCTGCTGTACCTGGTGCCGCTGGTGGTGATGCTGCTGACCAGCTTCAAAACCCCGGAAGACATCAGCACCGGCAACCTGCTGAGCTGGCCCGCGGTGATCACCGGCATTGGCTGGGTCAAGGCCTGGGGCACGGTCAGCGGTTACTTCTGGAACTCGATCATGATCACCGTGCCGGCGGTGCTGATCTCCACCGCCATCGGCGCGTTGAACGGCTATGTGTTGTCGATGTGGCGCTTCCGCGGGTCGCAGCTGTTCTTCGGGCTGCTGCTGTTCGGCTGCTTCCTGCCATTCCAGACAGTGTTGCTGCCGGCCTCGTTCACCCTCGGCAAGCTTGGCCTGGCCAGCACCACCAGTGGTTTGGTGCTGGTGCACGTGGTCTACGGGCTGGCCTTCACCACCCTGTTCTTCCGCAACTTCTACGTGAGCATCCCGGATGCGCTGGTCAAGGCGGCGCGCCTGGATGGCGCCGGGTTCTTCACCATTTTCCGCCGCATCATCCTGCCGATGTCGACGCCGATCATCATGGTCTGCCTGATCTGGCAGTTCACCCAGATCTGGAACGATTTCCTGTTCGGCGTGGTGTTTTCCAGCGGCGACTCGCAACCGATCACCGTGGCCCTGAACAACCTGGTGAACACCAGCACCGGCGCCAAGGAATACAACGTCGACATGGCGGCGGCGATGATCGCCGGCCTTCCAACCCTGCTGGTCTACGTGGTGGCAGGCAAATATTTCGTGCGCGGGCTGACGGCCGGCGCAGTCAAGGGGTAAGTCATGGCAACGCTCGAACTGCGCAATGTAAACAAGACCTACGGCACCGGCCTGCCCGATACCCTCAAGGACATCCAGCTGTCGATCAGCGACGGCGAGTTCCTGATTTTGGTTGGCCCGTCGGGCTGTGGCAAATCGACCCTGATGAACTGCATCGCCGGCCTGGAGCAGATCACCGGCGGGGCCATTCTCATCGACGGGCAGGACGTCAGTGGCATGAGCCCCAAGGACCGCGACATCGCCATGGTGTTTCAGTCCTATGCGCTGTACCCGACCATGAGCGTGCGCGAAAACATCGAATTTGGCCTGAAAATCCGCAAGCTGCCGCAGGCGGCAATCGATGAAGAGGTGGCGCGGGTGGCCAAGCTGCTGCAGATCGAGCACCTGCTGGCGCGCAAACCGGCGCAGCTGTCGGGCGGCCAGCAGCAGCGTGTGGCCATGGGCCGGGCACTGGCGCGGCGGCCGAAGATCTACCTGTTCGACGAGCCGCTGTCCAACCTGGACGCCAAGCTGCGGGTCGAGATGCGTACCGAAATGAAGCTGATGCACCAGCGCCTGAAGACCACCACCGTGTACGTCACCCATGACCAGATCGAGGCCATGACCCTGGGCGACAAGGTTGCGGTGATGAAAGATGGCATCATCCAGCAGTTCGGTACCCCGCAACAGATCTACAACGACCCGGCCAACCAGTTTGTCGCCAGCTTCATCGGCTCGCCGCCAATGAACTTCATTCCGGCCCGCCTCAAGCAACGGGATGGCCGCCTGCTGGCGCTGCTCGACAGCGGCCAGGCGCGCTGCGAGCTGCCCTTGGGGCTGGCCGCTAATGAACAGGATGGCCGTGAAATCCTGCTGGGCATCCGCCCTGAGCAGATCGCCCTGGGGGCCAGCGAGGGCAACGGCCTGCCGGCCATTCGTGCCGAAGTGCAGGTCACCGAACCCACCGGGCCGGACCTGCTGGTGTTCGTCACCCTCAACCAGACCAAGGTGTGCTGCCGCCTGGCGCCCGATGTGGCCTGCGAGGTTGGCGACAACCTCAACCTGCAACTGGACCCGGCGCGGGTGCTGCTGTTCGACGCCAACAGCGGCGAGCGGCTGCACCTGGCCAGCACTGCCGCAGCCACCAAGGACAACGTGGCTCACTTCAAAGGCCGTTAATTCGTCTACATCATCAATAAGAAAAAGAGGACGCAAAGGGATGGAACAGCGCAAACGTATCAAGACATTGGGGTCGCTGGCATTGCTCGCCGTGGTTGGCAGCGCCAGTGCACAAGCTGCCGAGGCATTTTCCAGCGAATCGAAGTGGATGACCGGGGACTGGGGCGGCACCCGTACCGAGCTGCTGGACAAGGGCTACGATTTCACCCTCGATTACGTGGGCGAAGTGGCCGGTAACCTGCATGGCGGCTACAACGACGACAAAACCGCGCGCTACAGCGACCAGTTCGCCCTTGGCGCGCACCTGGACCTGCAGAAGATCTTCGGCTGGCACGATGCCGAATTCAAGCTGGCGATCACCGAACGTAGCGGCCGTAACCTGTCCAACGACCGCATCAGCGACCCGCGCGCCGGGCAGTTCAGCTCGGTGCAGGAGGTGTGGGGGCGCGGCCAGACCTGGCGTCTGACCCAGATGTGGGTCAAGCAGAAGTACTTCGACGGCGCACTGGATGTGAAAGTCGGCCGCTACGGCCCGGGCGAGGATTTCAACAGCTTCCCGTGCGACTTCCAGAACCTGGCCTTCTGCGGTTCGCAGGTGGGCAACTGGGTAGGCGGCATCTGGTACAACTGGCCGGTCAGCCAGTGGGCGCTGCGGGTGAAGTACAACATTACCCCGGACTTCTTCGTGCAGGTCGGTGCCTTCGAGCAGAACCCCTCCAACCTGGAAACCGGCAACGGCTTCAAACTCAGTGGCAGCGGCACCAAGGGCGCGATCCTGCCGGTGGAGGCGGTGTGGTCACCCAAGGTCAACGGCCTGCCGGGCGAGTACCGCCTGGGCTACTACTACAGCACCGCCAAGGCCGACGATGTCTACGACGACGTCAACGGCAACCCGCAGGGTATCACCGGCAACGCGTTCAAGTCGCACTCCAGCAAGCATGGCTGGTGGGTGGTGGCGCAGCAGCAGGTCACCGCCCATGCCGGGGATGTGAACCGCGGCCTCAGCCTGTTCGCCAACTTCACCGTGCACGACAAGGCCACCAACGTGGTCGACAACTATCAGCAGGTGGGGTTGGTGTACAAAGGCGCGTTCGACGCCCGGCCCAAGGATGACATCGGCTTTGGCGTGGCACGCATCCATGTGAACGACGACGTGAAGAAGCGTGCCGAGCTGATCAACGCGCAGAACGGCATCGACGATTACGACAACCCAGGCTTCATGCCATTGCAGCGCACCGAGTACAACGCCGAGCTGTACTACGGCTTCCACGTCACCAACTGGCTGACCGTGCGGCCCAACCTGCAGTACATCAAGAGCCCGGGTGGGGTTGACCAGGTGGACAATGCGCTGGTCGCCGGCTTGAAGATTCAGTCGTCATTCTGAGGGCAATTGTTGTAAATTTACGCCAATCCATTTTCGGCGCCCGGCACCCACTGCCCTGCAGTGGGTGTTGGGGATAGGCCGAGACAGCGCTACCTCAAACAAAAAGAGCTCTGACCCATGCCTGAACATCCGCTCCATCGCTTCTTCACCTCGCAGCGGCCGCGGCCGACATTCGAGTGGGAGCGTTACCAGCAGCGCGATGTACTGATCATCGACCACCCCCGATGCCAGGCGGTATTCAGCCGCCAGGGCGCGCAACTGCTGCATTTTCAGCCGGCGGGCGAGCGGCCTTGGCTGTGGTGCGCCGAGCAGTGGCCGCAAGTGGGGGCGATACGCGGTGGTGTGCCGGTGTGCTGGCCGTGGTATGGCCGCCACCCCAGCGAAGACCTGTGGCCGGCGCATGGCTGGGCGCGGTTGCTGGACTGGAAGCTGGTGGACAGCCGCGAGGACGAGGAGGGCGTAAGCCTGAAGTGGCAATTGGACCTGTGCGACTGGCAGGTCGACCTGCATGCCCGGTTGGGCAGCCGCATGGAGCTGAGCCTGAGCACCGAGCACCAGGACAGCCAACCCTGCCAGTTGAGCCATGCCTTGCTGGCCTACTGGCGTATCAGTCACGTTTCCGAGATAGCGCTGTCTGGGCTGGAGGATATCCAGGGTTATGACCGGCTCAACCGTCAGGCCTGCCGCGAGGGCGGTGCGCTGAAGCTCAAGGGCGGCTGCCAGAAGGTCTACCCGGGCACGCCGCGGGTACAACTTCAGGACCCGGCCTGGCAGCGCGAGCTGTGCATCGACACGGGCGACAGCGACGACACGGTGGTCTGGCACCCGGGCAATCGCCCGTTGATGGGCGTGACCGGGCGGGAATGCCAGGGCTTTGTCTGCGTCGAGGCGGCCAGTGGCAGCGGCGAGGGCCTGAGCCTGGCGCCGGGGCAGCGTGCCCACCTGCGTTTGCAGGCGCACCGGCTCAGTTGAGTTCGTCGTCCTCTATCGGGTAGCGGCTGGCGTTCAGGCTTTCCTTGATCTTGCGCAGGTGCGGCTGGAAATCCACGCCACGGCGCAGGGTCATGCCGGTAGCCAGGACATCGAGCACGGTCAGCTGAATGATGCGCGAGGTCATTGGCATGTAGATGTCGGTGTCTTCGGGCAGCGGGATATGCAGGCTCAGGCTGCAGGCGTTGGCCAGGGGCGAGCCGGCGGCAGTCAGGCCCAGTACCGAGGCACCGTTTTCGCGGGCCAGGCGTGCCACATCGACCAGTTCGCGGGTGCGCCCGGTGTAGGAAATGATCACGAACAGGTCACCGGTGTGGGCCACCGAGGCCAGCATGCGCTGCATCAGCACGTCGGCATGGGCCGATACCGCCAGGTTGAAGCGGAAGAACTTGTGCTGTGCATCGAGGGCCACCGGGGCGGAGGCGCCAAGGCCGAAAAAGTGGATTTGCCGGGCCTGGATCATCATGTCCACGGCACGACTGACCTGCATCGGGTCCAGTTGCTGGCAGGCACTGTCGAGTGAGGCAATGGCGCTGGCGAAGATTTTCTGGGTATAGGCCGCCGGGTCATCGTCGGCCTCTACTGCGCGGCTGACATAGGCGGCGCCGCTGGCCAGGCTCTGTGCCAGTTGCAGCTTGAGCTCGGGGTAGCCGCTGACGCCGAACGAGCGGCAGAAACGGTTGACGGTCGGCTCGCTGACCTTGGCCGCCTGGGCCAGCGCAGCGATGCTGAAACGGGTGGCTTGTTGCGGGTTGAGCAGGATGACTTCGGCGACTTTGCGTTCGGCCTTGTTCAGCTCGTCGAGGCGTCCCTGGATCTGTTCCAGGAGGTTTCGCACGCGGTCCATGGGTATGTCCTTGGGTCGGGAAGACAGCCGGCTGTGGGAGCAGCAGGCTTTTTGCACGGTCGTCTATCGTACTGTCGGTGCGGTTGGTGTACCACTTGTCTGTAACACTTGTGTGTAATGTTGTGGTTTTTACTACATTTCCCCTTGAAAACCGTATGTGAAAGCGGTATTCCTAGACCAACTTTAGGAAAGAACCAACATCATGGCTGCAATCAGTGTCGAACCTTGCACCTTTGCCCTGTTTGGCGCCCTCGGCGACCTGGCGCTGCGCAAGCTGTTTCCTGCGCTGTACCAACTCGACCGCGCCAATCTGCTGCACCCCGACACCCGTCTGCTGGCGCTGGCGCGTGAGGCCGGCAGTGCGCAGGCGCACCTGGATCACATCGAAGCGCACCTGCGCCGGCATGTGCCCGAGGCCGATATCGAGCCGGCCGCGCTGGGGCGCTTCCTCGCCCGGCTGAGCTACCTGCACCTGGACTTCCTGCAGCCTGAAGGCTATCAGGCGCTGGCCGAGCAGTTGCCCGGCGAGCTGCCGTTGATCGCCTACTTTGCCACCGCCGCGGCTGTATACGGGGCCATTTGCGAGAACCTTGACAAGGCCGGCCTGGTGGCGCGCACCCGGGTAGTGCTGGAAAAACCCATTGGCCATGACCTGGAATCGTCACGCCGGGTCAACGACGCTGTCGCGCGGTTCTTCCCGGAAAGCCGGGTCTACCGTATCGACCACTACCTGGGCAAGGAGACCGTGCAGAACCTCATTGCCCTGCGGTTTGCCAACAGCCTGTTCGAAACCCAGTGGAACCAGAATTCCATCTCCCATGTGGAGATCACCGTTGCCGAAAAGGTCGGTATCGAAGGCCGCTGGGGCTACTTCGACAAGGCCGGGCAACTGCGCGACATGATCCAGAACCACCTGCTGCAGCTGCTGTGCCTGATCGCCATGGACCCGCCCAGCGACTTGTCTGCCGATGCCATCCGCGACGAAAAGGTGAAGGTGTTGAAGGCACTGGCACCGATCACGGGCGACGCCCTGAGCACCCGCGTGGTGCGTGGCCAGTACATTGCCGGCTACAGCGACGGCAAGCCGGTACCGGGCTACCTGGAAGAAGACAATGCCAACGCGCAGAGCGATACCGAAACCTTCGTCGCCCTGCGTGCCGACATTCGCAACTGGCGTTGGTCGGGCGTGCCGTTCTACCTGCGCACCGGCAAGCGCATGCCGCAGAAGCTGTCGCAGATCGTTATCCACTTCAAGGAAACCCCGCACTACATCTTCGCCCCGGAACAGCGTTTGCAGGTGGGCAACAAGCTGATCATCCGCCTGCAGCCGGATGAAGGCATTTCGTTGCGGGTGATGACCAAGGAGCAGGGGCTGGACAAGGGCATGCAACTGCGCAGTGGCCCGCTGCAACTGAATTTTTCCGATACCTGGCGCAGTGCGCGGATTCCGGATGCCTACGAGCGGCTATTGCTCGAAGTGATGCGCGGCAACCAGAACCTGTTCGTGCGCAAGGATGAAATCGAGTATGCCTGGAAGTGGTGCGACCAGTTGATCGCCGGCTGGCGTAATGCGGGCGATGCGCCCAAGCCTTACGCGGCCGGCTCCTGGGGGCCAATGAGCTCGATTGCACTGATCACACGCGATGGGAGGGCGTGGTATGGGGATATCTGAACTGAAACTGCCAGCGGTCGTGAACGTACACGAGTTGGCAAACGCCGAGGCGCTGGCCGCCACTCAGGCCCACGACGTGGCCGAGCGCCTGCGCGCTGCGGTCGCTGCCAAGGGGCAGGCCTGCGTGGTGTTGTCCGGTGGCCGCAGCCCGGTGCCCTTCCTGGAAAAACTGGCCAGCGAAGCGCTGGACTGGGCCAAGGTCACCGTCAGCCTGGCCGATGAACGCTGGGTGCCGGTAGAGCACGCCGACAGCAACGCGGGCCTGCTGGCCCGTCACCTGTTCCAGGGTAATGCGGCCAAGGCCCGCTTCATTGGCCTGTACCAGCAGGCGGAAAACCTCGACGCCGCCGCACTCATGGCCGACCAGGCGTTGGCCGAGCTGCCGCAGATCGACGTGCTGGTGCTGGGCATGGGGGACGATGGCCATACCGCTTCGCTGTTCCCGGCCAGTCCCAACTTGGAAGCAGGCCTGGACCTGGCTAGCAAACGTCGCTGCCTGCCGTTGCTGGCGCCCAGCGTGCCGCACCAGCGCCTGTCGATGACCCGCGCTTTGCTGGCCAGTGCCGGCTTTACCGCGCTGGCCGTGCAGGGCCAGGGCAAACTCGCCACCCTGCGCGCCGCGCTGGCTGGCAACGACCTTACCGAAATGCCGATTCGCGCTTTTCTTCACGCCCCCCTGGACATCTACTGGTGCCCATGAGCCAAGGATCCACAGTCATGACCACCCTTGAACGCCCACAGTCCAAGCTCTCGATGGCCGACAAAGCCGCGCGGATCGACGCCATTTGCGAAAAGGCGCGCATCCTGCCGGTAATCACCATCGCCCGTGAGGAAGACATCCTGCCGCTGGCTGACGCACTGGCTGCTGGCGGTATCCGTACCCTCGAAGTGACCTTGCGCTCACCGCTTGGGCTGAAGGCCATCGAGGTACTGCGCAAGCAGCGCCCGGAGCTCTGCGTGGGCGCCGGCACTGTCCTGGACCGCGGTATGTTCGCCGCCGTTGAAGCCGCAGGTGCGCAATTTGTTGTCACCCCAGGCATTACCCCGGAGCTCCTCCAGGCCGGGGTGGACAGCGAGATCCCGCTGCTGCCAGGCATCAGCACGCCGTCTGAAATCATGCTGGGGTATGCCCTGGGCTACCGTCGCTTCAAGCTGTTCCCTGCGGAAATCAGCGGTGGCGTGGCGGCGATCAAGGCGTTCGGCGGGCCTTTCGGCGATATCCGCTTCTGCCCAACCGGTGGTGTGAACCCGGCCAATGTGCGCAATTACATGGCCTTGCCCAACGTGATGTGTGTAGGGGGCACCTGGATGCTCGACAGCAGCTGGATCAAGAATGGCGATTGGGCGCGGATCGAGGCGTGCAGTGCCGAGGCGATGGCGCTAGTGGACGCCAACTGAATTTGTTGTGTGCTTTACGGCTTATGGGGCGCTTGGTCGGCGCCCCTTTTTTTTGCCTGTCATTCTTGCAGCGCCGGGTGCACCGCGTCCCCTGTGGGAGCGGGCGCGCCCGCGAAGCATCCAGCGCGGTACATGGCACCGGCTGCTCCGGTGTTCGCGGGCACGCCCGCTCCCACAGGGCCGCGCCGGGCTTATGGATCGAGATTGAGCGCCGCCCGCGCGGCGCATCGCGAGCTGCG
>NZ_AEWE02000105.1:0-39784 GCF_000190455.2 Pseudomonas sp. TJI-51 | reverse complement strand
TGCAGGTACCAGTTGTACTCGAGGTCGGAGATCGAGTGTTCGAACTCCTCCAGCTCGCTTTCCTTGCACGCGACGAAGATGTCGATGTACTTCGGATCGATGTACTTGTTCAGAATCTCGCTGTCGTCCAGCTCACGCAAGGCATCGCGCAGGTTGTTCGGCAAGCTCTGCTCAAGTTGCTCGTACGAGTTGCCTTCGATCGGCGCGCCTGGCTCGATCTGGTTGGTCAGGCCATGGTGCACGCCCGCCAGCACGGCAGCCATCATCAGGTACGGGTTGGCGTCGGCACCGGCTACGCGGTGCTCGATGCGCACAGCATCGGCCGAGCCGGTCGGTACGCGCAACGCCACGGTACGGTTGTCCAGGCCCCAGCTTGGCGCGTTCGGTACGTAGAACTGCGCACCGAAGCGGCGGTAGGAGTTGACGTTCGGGCAGAGGAACGCCATGGACGCTGGCAGGGTCTCGAGCACACCGCCGACAGCGTGACGTAGCGCGGCGTTCTGCTCGGGATCCTCGCTGGTGAAGATGTTGTTGCCATCTTTGTCCAGCACGGAAATGTGTACATGTAGGCCGTTGCCTGCCTGGCCCGGGTAGGGCTTGGCCATGAAGGTGGTGTCCATTTCATGGTCGTACGCAATGTTCTTGATCAAGCGCTTGAGCAGTACCGCGTAGTCGCAGGCCTTGAGCGGGTCTGGCACGTGGTGCAGGTTGACTTCGAACTGCGCAGGGGCGCTTTCCTTGACGATGGCGTCGGCCGGGATGCCTTGTTCCTTTGCGCCTTCGAGGATGTCCTGCAGGCAGTCGGCATATTCGTCGAGGTCGTCGATCAGGTACACCTGGGTCGACTGCGGGCGTTTGCCCGAGATTGGCGAGCGCGGTGGCTGTGGGCGGCCGTTCACGTTCTCCTGGTCGATCAGGTAGAACTCCAGCTCGAACGCGGCGCAGATGGTCAGGCCCATGTCAGTGAACTTGCTCACCACCTGGCGCAGCACTTCGCGCGGGTCGGCGAAGAACGGCTCGCCTTCCAGCTCGTGCATGGTCATCAGCAGCTGGGCAGTGGGGCGCTTTTGCCACGGTTCGTTACAGAGTGTGTCTGGGATCGGATAGCAGATGCGGTCGGCATCGCCGATATCCAGGCCCAGGCCAGTGCTTTCGACGGTGGAACCGTTGATGTCGAGGGCGAAGAGGGAGGCCGGCAAGTTGATGCCTTTCTCGTAAACCTTGTGGAGGCTGGTGCGCTCTATGCGCTTGCCGCGCACCACACCATTCATATCTGCAATCAGAAGGTCAACGTAGAGAACCTCAGGATGTTCCTTAAGGAACGCGTTCGCTTCGTTAAGCTGAACGGCACGCGGGGGTACCGACATGATGCAACACCTTTGTTGTTAAAAATATCAATCAAGGGGGGCTTGCAAGACCAGTCAACCGAAAAGCCATACTGATGTCAAGCCAACCCCATGATGCCCTGAAATGGCCCATCTACGGCAGATTTGCTGCAAATCGGGGCATGGCATTATCCGCTATTTCCCCGGTAAAGAGCTATCTCAAGCGTGCCGTGTTTTATTTTTTACGCGGGTGTTGTGTAAAAAAATGAACAAGGCTAAGCTCGGTCTCAACCCAGAACACAATAATACGAGGGTCACATGGTCCGCTTGCCGCGACCTGAAAGCACTGCGTGCGCAGTGCCATCGGGTACCTCCGCCGTTCATGCAAGCTGCGTCGCTGTTGCTGCCGCCCTGGCCGCAATAATTGACGTTTGGCGTTCCCGGACCTGCCCTCGCAGCGGCTTGCCGCCCTTCGTTTCATCTTCCTGCCTTTTGAACTCATTTCGGACACAGCTGATTTCAGTGTATCCACTGTGGCTCTGCGCGGGGGTTTTTGCTTTAGCAATCTTCTCCATCCAGAATCAAGTCGCGGACCACCTTACCTCCTGAGGTATTTATGAGTAACAACCTCGACCAGCTCACCGATTGGTTGAAAGAGCACAAGATCACCGAAGTCGAATGCATGATCAGTGACCTGACCGGCATCACGCGCGGCAAGATTTCGCCTACCAACAAATTCATTGCCGAAAAGGGCATGCGCCTGCCCGAGAGCGTGCTGCTGCAGACCGTGACCGGCGACTACGTCGACGACGACATCTATTACGAATTGCTCGACCCGGCCGACATCGACATGATCTGCCGCCCTGACGAAAACGCCGTGTTCCTCGTGCCGTGGGCCATCGAGCCCACCGCGCAGGTGATCCACGACACCTACGACAAGAAGGGCAACCCGGTCGAACTGTCGCCGCGCAACGTGCTGAAAAAAGTGCTCAAGCTCTACGCCGACAAAGGCTGGCAGCCGATCGTCGCGCCGGAAATGGAGTTTTACCTCACCAAGCGCAGTGAAGACCCGGACTTCCCGCTGCAGCCGCCGGTAGGCCGTTCCGGTCGCCCGGAAACCGGCCGACAGTCGTTCTCGATCGAAGCGGCGAACGAATTCGACCCGTTGTTCGAAGACGTGTACGACTGGTGCGAGCTGCAGCAACTGGACCTCGACACGCTGATCCACGAAGACGGCACGGCGCAGATGGAAATCAACTTCCGTCATGGCGACGCCCTGCACCTGGCTGACCAGATCCTGGTGTTCAAGCGCACCATGCGCGAAGCAGCGCTCAAGCACAACGTGGCGGCCACCTTCATGGCCAAGCCGATGACCGGCGAGCCGGGCAGTGCCATGCACCTGCACCAGAGCGTGGTCGACGTGGCCACGGGCAAGAACATCTTCAGCAATGCAGATGGCAGCATGAGCGAACTGTTCCTGCACCACATTGGCGGCTTGCAGAAGTTCATCCCCGAGGCGCTGCCGCTGTTCGCCCCCAACGTCAATTCCTTCCGCCGCTTCCTGCCCGACACATCGGCGCCGGTCAACGTGGAGTGGGGCGAAGAAAACCGCACCGTCGGTTTGCGTGTACCGGATGCCGGCCCGCAGAGCCGCCGGGTCGAGAACCGCCTGCCGGGCGCTGACGCCAACCCCTACCTGGCCATCGCCGCCAGCCTGCTGTGTGGCTACATCGGCATGGTCGAAGGTATCGAAGCCAGTGCGCCGGTGCAGGGCCGTGGTTACGAACGGCGCAACCTGCGCCTGCCGCTGACCATCGAAGATGCCCTGGAGCGCATGGAGAACAGCCGTGCGCTGGTGCAGTACCTGGGCAAGAAATTCATTACCGGCTATGTCGCCACCAAGCGCGCCGAGCACGAGAACTTCAAACGTGTAATCAGCTCCTGGGAGCGTGAGTTCCTGCTGTTTGCTGTCTGATCAACCCTGGCGCCGCAGGTGCGCGGCGGCCGAACTACGGAGAAGCCCATGAGCGTCAACAACCCGCAAACCCGTGAATGGCAAGCCCTGAGCGGGGAGCATCACCTGGCACCTTTCAGTGACTACAAGCAGCTGAAAGAGAAGGGGCCACGCATCATCACCAAGGCCCAGGGTGTGCATTTGTGGGACAGCGAGGGGCACAAGATTCTCGATGGCATGGCCGGCCTGTGGTGCGTGGCCGTTGGCTATGGCCGCGAAGAGCTGGTGCAGGCGGCAGAGAAGCAGATGCGTGAACTGCCGTACTACAACCTGTTCTTCCAGACCGCCCACCCGCCGGCGCTGGAGCTGGCCAAGGCGATCACCGAGGTGGCGCCGCAAGGCATGACCCATGTGTTCTTCACCGGCTCCGGCTCCGAAGGCAACGACACGGTGCTGCGTATGGTCCGCCATTACTGGGCGCTGCAGGGCAAGCCGCAGAAGCAGACCATCATCAGCCGCATCAACGGTTACCACGGTTCGACCGTCGCCGGCGCGAGCCTGGGTGGCATGAGCGGCATGCACGAGCAGGGTGGCCTGCCGATTCCGGGCATCGTGCACATCCCGCAGCCGTACTGGTTCGGCGAAGGCGGCGACATGACGGCGGACGAATTCGGGGCGTGGGCTGCCGAACAGCTGGAGCAGAAAATTCTGGAGGTCGGCGAGGACAACGTTGCTGCGTTCATCGCCGAGCCCATCCAGGGGGCCGGCGGCGTGATCATCCCGCCTGAGACCTACTGGCCGAAGGTGAAGGAGATTCTGGCCCGTTACGACATCCTGTTCGTCGCCGACGAAGTGATCTGCGGTTTTGGCCGGACCGGCGAGTGGTTCGGTTCCGACTACTACGGGCTGCAGCCCGACCTGATGACCATCGCCAAGGGCCTGACCTCCGGGTACATCCCCATGGGCGGGGTGATCGTGCGGGACACCGTGGCCAAGGTCATCAGCGAAGGGGGTGAGTTCAACCACGGTTTCACCTATTCGGGCCACCCGGTGGCCGCCGCCGTAGGCCTGGAAAACCTGCGCATCCTGCGCGACGAGCACATCGTCGAGAAGGCGCGCACGGAAGCGGCACCGTATTTGCAAAAGCGTTTGCGTGAGCTGCAGGACCACCCGCTGGTGGGCGAGGTACGCGGCCTGGGCCTGCTCGGCGCGATCGAGCTGGTCAAGGACAGGGCCACCCGCAGCCGTTACGAAGGCAAGGGTGTGGGCATGATCTGCCGCAACTTCTGTTTCGAAAACGGCCTGATCATGCGCGCTGTGGGTGACACCATGATCATCGCGCCGCCGCTGGTGATCAGCCATGCAGAGATTGATGAGCTGGTAGAAAAGGCGCGCAAATGCCTGGACCTGACACTCGAAGCGATTCGGTGAGCGTTTGCTAGGCTAGCGAAGTGACATTAAGTCGTTACCAGGCCCTGCTTTCCTTGATACAGGGCCCGGTAACTTGCCAGACTAGCGACTGTTTCAGTCGCCGCACGCTCTGCACCGTGGGTTCTGGCAGCTGAACGGAAGGCTAAACAAAAATTCTGGAGCATTACGCATGAAGAAAATGGGCAAGACGTTGCTGGCCGCCGCCCTGATGGGCGCCATGGCCTCCGCTGTTCAGGCTGAAGACAAGGTGTTGAACGTCTACAACTGGTCGGACTACATCGCTCCGGACACCATCGCCAAGTTCGAGAAACAGACAGGCATCAAGGTCAAGTACGACGTCTTCGACAGCAACGAAACCCTCGAGGCCAAGCTGCTGGCCGGCAAGTCGGGCTACGACATCGTGGTGCCGTCCAACAACTTCCTGGCCAAGCAGATCAAGGCTGGTGTGTACGAAGAGCTGGACCGCTCCAAGCTGCCGAACTGGAAAAACCTCGACCCCGACCTGCTCAAGGCCGTGGGCGATGCCAGTGACAAGGGCAACAAGCACGCCTTCCCGTACATGTGGGGCTCGATCGGCATCGGCTACAACCCGGAGAAGGTCAAGGCCGCGCTGGGTGTGGACAAAATCGACTCGTGGGACGTGGTGTTCAAGCCAGAGAACATCGCCAAGCTCAAAAGCTGCGGCGTGAGCTTCCTCGACGCGCCGACCGAAATGCTGCCGGCCGCTCTGCACTACCTGGGCCTGCCGACCGACAGCACCAAGAAGGATGACCTGAAGGCTGCCGAGGACCTGTTCCTCAAGATCCGCCCTTCGATCACCTACTTCCACTCGTCCAAGTACATTGGCGACATGGCCAACGGCAACATCTGCGTGGCCGTTGGCTACTCGGGTGACCTGGAGCAGTCCAAGGCCCGTGCCCATGAAGCCGGCGACAAGGTCAAAGTGGACTACGTGATTCCGAAAGAAGGCGCCGGTACCTTCTACGACATGGTCGCCATCCCCAAGGATGCCGAGCATAAAGACGCTGCCTACCAGTTCATGAACTTCCTGATGCAGCCGGAAATCATGGCTGAAATCACCAACGCCGTGCGCTTCCCGAACGGTAACCAGGCCGCGACCCCGTTGGTCGACAAAGACATCACCAGCGACCCGAGCATCTACCCGCCTGCCGACGTGAAGAAAAAGCTGTACGCGATCGCCGCGCCTGATGCTTCGGTACAGCGTGTGATCACCCGCAGCTGGACCAAGATCAAATCGGGCAAATAAGCCCGGTGGCAGTACCTCCGGGCCGGTAAATGCCGGCCCAGAGGCTTTGGAAGGCAATTGTTCATTGCGGCATCGAAGCTGCGAAGGTAAGTTGCGCGCCGGTTTTGCGTGTGCGGCAGCATTGTCGCTACCCAGGCACTGATTGTGAGGACCACCCACTTGTCTATTTCTGTATTCCGCAAGGCCTTGCTGGCCGGCGCGGGCCTGACGCTGGCATGCAGCGTCCAAGCGGCGCCAACGGTGCACTTCTATAACTGGTCCGACTACATCGGCCCGACCACACTCGCGGACTTCGAGAAAGCCACGGGCATCAAGCCCGTGCAGGATGTGTTCGACTCCAACGAAACTCTGGAAGGCAAGCTGCTGGCCGGTAATACCGGCTACGACGTGGTCGTGCCGTCCAACCATTTCCTCGGCAAGCAGATCAAGGCGGGCGCGTTCCAGAAGCTCGACAAGAGCCTGCTGCCCAACTATTCGAACCTGGACCCGGCGCTGATGAAGCGCCTGGAAAAGAACGACCCGGGCAACCAGTACGCGGTGCCCTACCTGTGGGGCACCAACGGCATCGGCTACAACGTCGACAAAGTGAAAGCCGCGCTAGGCGTGGACACCATCGACTCGTGGGCCGTGCTGTTCGAGCCCGAGAACATGAAGAAGCTGTCCAAGTGCGGGGTAGCCTTCCTCGACTCGGCGGACGAAATGCTCCCGGCGGTGCTCAACTACATGGGCCTGAACCCCAACAGTACCAACCCCAAGGATTACGCCAAGGCCGAACAGAAGCTGCTGGCCGTGCGCCCTTACGTGACCTACTTCCATTCGTCCAAGTACATCACCGACCTGGCCAATGGCGACATCTGCGTCGCGGCGGGTTTCTCGGGTGATGTGTTCCAGGCCAAGGCCCGCGCTGAAGAAGCGAAGAAGGGCGTGAACCTGGCTTACGCCATTCCCAAGGAAGGCGGCAACCTCTGGTTCGATGTACTGGCGATTCCCAAGGACGCCAAGAACGTCAAAGAGGCGCATGCCTTCATCAACTATTTGCTGAAACCTGAGGTTATCGCCCAGGTCAGTGATTACGTCGGTTACGCCAACCCGAACCCCAAGGCTGGCGACCTGATGGACCAGGCCGTGAGGACTGACGCCGCGGTTTACCCACCGCAGGAAGTGCTGGACAAGATGTTCGTCAATTCAGAGTTGCCGCCCAAGGTGCAACGGCTGATGACCCGCAGCTGGACCAAGGTCAAGTCGGGCAAGTAACAATCCAGACCCGCGCCGGCGCCTGCCAGGCAGGCCGCGCGGGCACAAAAATCTTGTTGGGAGTTTCACTCATGGCAGTTGCCTCCGGTGCCTATAAAAAAGCCCTCGAGGGTGGCCAGCAACCCAAGCAGGTGCTGGTCAAGATCGACCGGGTCACGAAAAAATTCGACGAAACCGTAGCTGTGGACGATGTGTCCCTGGAAATCCGCAAGGGCGAGATCTTCGCCCTGCTCGGTGGCTCCGGTTCCGGCAAGTCCACCTTGCTGCGCATGCTGGCAGGCTTCGAACGCCCGACCGAAGGGCGGATCTACCTCGATGGCGTCGACATCACCGACATGCCGCCGTACGAGCGGCCGATCAACATGATGTTCCAGTCGTACGCCTTGTTCCCGCACATGAGCGTGGCGCAGAACATCGCCTTCGGCCTGCAGCAGGACAAAATGCCCAAGGCCGAGATCGACGCCCGCGTGGCCGAGATGCTCAAGCTGGTGCACATGACCCAGTACGCCAAGCGCAAGCCGCACCAGCTGTCTGGCGGCCAGCGCCAGCGCGTGGCCCTGGCCCGCTCGCTGGCCAAGCGCCCGAAGCTGCTGCTGCTTGACGAGCCAATGGGCGCGCTGGACAAGAAACTGCGCTCGCAGATGCAGCTGGAACTGGTCGAGATCATCGAGCGCGTGGGGGTGACCTGCGTGATGGTGACCCACGACCAGGAAGAGGCCATGACCATGGCCCAGCGCATCGCCATCATGCACCTGGGCTGGATTGCCCAGATCGGTTCGCCGGTCGATATCTACGAAACGCCTACCAGCCGCCTGGTGTGCGAGTTCATCGGCAACGTCAACCTGTTCGAAGGCGATGTGGTCGATGACGCCGAGGGCTACGCGATCATTGCCAGCCCGGAACTGGAGCGCAAGATCTACGTTGGCCACGGCATCACCACCTCGGTGGAAGACAAGCACATCACCTATGCCCTGCGCCCGGAGAAACTGCTGGTGACCACCAAGCAGCCGGAGTTCGAGCACAACTGGTCGCGTGGCAAGGTGCACGATATCGCCTACCTGGGTGGCCACTCGGTGTTCTACGTCGAGCTGCCCAGCGGCAAGGTGGTCCAGTCGTTCGTCGCCAACGCCGAGCGCCAAGGCGCGCGGCCGACCTGGGGCGATGAAGTGTATGTGTGGTGGGAAGACGACAGCGGCGTGGTACTGCGGTCATGAAACTGCGCAAGCTCAAGCGAGCCTTCCAGCGCATAACCCCGGAGGGGCGGCACCTGGTGATCGGCGTGCCGTTCATCTGGCTGTTCCTGTTCTTCATGCTGCCGTTCTTCATCGTGCTGAAGATCAGCTTCGCCGAAGCCGACGTGGCGATCCCGCCCTACACCGAGATCTACACATACGTCGAAGACAAGATCCAGCTGGTCCTGAACCTGGCCAACTACGGCTTGCTCACCGAGGATGAGCTGTATATTTCCGCCTACCTGGGTTCGCTGAAAATGGCGTTCTTCAGCACCCTGCTGTGCCTGCTGATCGGCTACCCGATGGCCTACGCCATTGCCAACGCCAAGAAGGAAACGCAGACGGTCCTGCTGTTGCTGATCATGATGCCGACCTGGACGGCGATCCTGATCCGCGTCTACGCCTGGATGGGCATTCTCAGCAACAACGGGCTGCTCAATGGCTTCCTGATGTGGACGGGGCTGATCGACCAGCCGTTGCAGATCCTCAACACCAACCTGGCGGTGTACATCGGCGTGGTCTATTCGTACCTGCCGTTCATGATCCTGCCGCTGTTCGCCAACCTGGTAAAGCACGACCCGTCGCTGCTGGAGGCCGCTTCGGACCTGGGTTCGAGTACCTTCAACAGCTTCTGGAAGATCACCGTGCCGCTGTCGAAGAACGGCATCATCGCCGGCTGCATGCTGGTGTTCATCCCGGTGGTGGGCGAGTTCGTCATCCCCGAGCTGCTCGGCGGTCCGGAAACCCTGATGATCGGCAAGGTGCTGTGGCAAGAGTTCTTCAACAACCGTGACTGGCCGGTGGCCTCTGCCCTGGCGGTAGTGATGCTGGCGATCCTGATCGTGCCCATCCTGCTGTTCAACCGTAGCCAGGCCAAAGAGATGGAGGGCCGCGCATGAAACGCTTCAGTTTCTCCAAGCTGATGCTGGTGCTGGGCTTGCTGTTCATCTACCTGCCGATGCTGATCCTGGTGATCTACTCGTTCAACGCCTCCAAGCTGGTGACGGTGTGGGGCGGCTGGTCGGTGAAGTGGTATGTCGGCCTGCTCGACAACACCCAACTGATGGGTTCGGTGATGCGCTCGCTGGAAATTGCCTGCTACACGGCGGTGGCAGCGGTGGCGCTGGGTACCCTGGCCGCGTTCGTGCTGACCCGCGTCACCCGCTTCAAGGGCCGCACGCTGTTCGGCGGCCTGGTCACCGCACCGTTGGTAATGCCCGAGGTGATCACCGGCCTGTCGCTGTTGCTGCTGTTCGTGGCCATGGCGCAAATGATCGGCTGGCCGCAGGAGCGTGGCATCGTCACCATCTGGATCGCCCATACCACGTTCTGCGCCGCGTATGTGGCGGTGGTGGTGTCGGCGCGCCTGCGTGAGCTGGACTTGTCGATCGAGGAAGCGGCGATGGACCTGGGTGCCAAGCCTTGGAAGGTGTTCTTCCTGATCACCATCCCGATGATCGCGCCATCGCTGGCGGCGGGCGGCATGATGTCGTTCGCGCTGTCGCTGGACGACCTGGTATTGGCCAGCTTCGTTTCCGGGCCTGGCTCGACCACCTTGCCGATGGAAGTGTTCTCGGCGGTGCGCCTGGGTGTGAAGCCCGAGATCAACGCCGTGGCCAGCCTGATTCTGCTGTCGGTGTCGCTGGTGACCTTCTTTGTCTGGTACTTCAGCCGCCGTGCCGAAGAGAACCGCCGCCGGGCGATTCAGCAGGCGATCGAAGAGGGTGCAGCAGCGAACGCTTCACAGCCGCAGGTCAAGCGCCCGACGCAAGTGGCTGCGTCGGGTTGAGGTAGCCGGATTGTGCTCTCCGGCAAGGACTCCAAGACTCTTGTCGGAGAGTGATTCATTCAAGGTCTTATCATATTCATTCTGGGGCTTGGGGATGTTTGCGGAATGAGATACGCATTTATCTATGCTTTGCGGAAGTTTGAAATTCCAAAAAGCTCGAGTGCGGAGGGTCTCGACCATTTAGCTTTTTTTTCGAGTCCAGCATCTAGCATCCTGTAGTCCCAAGCATCCATGCTAAGTATGCGTTGTTGAGATTCTGCCACGTCTGACGATGCGAAGAAGTTATCGAGGCCCCGGGAGTGCATTTCGACCACATATGATATTTTTTTTCGCTTTCAAGGTATAGGCGAGAGTACTCATCACCCCCAAATTTCTTGAACATTATTTCTGAAAATTCTGAGCTGCCCACGCGTGGAAGGGATGTGGCTGATTTGAGTTGTGCTAGCTTTTCATCTGACATGGCTTTCAACTCCCACAGGAAGTTTCGATCTCTTTGTGGGATATCAATCATCCCAGATGTTTTCAATCCTTGAGTGGTGGTGTGTACGGTTTTAGACCCCTTCGGTTGAGTACCAACCTTGGCTATCGTCCTTCGGACACCGGCTTGACCGCTAGGGTCTGTGAAATTTACAGGGTCCCCTGAGCAGTACACATAAGCATTTATACCGCCTTTCCCAAATGGGCTAAGTCCGTCTGGAGAAAGGAAACGCATTAATGCGTTACTAAAGGGTCTTTTGCCGTTGCCGAGTAAGTATAAGCTGCTGACCGGGTCTTTTCGCTCTCCATTAAATTTCGTTAGAGCTGATGTTTCGCCTAGGGTCGGCGAATGACCATAGGGCGAGTAGCTGTCGAAGGAATGTTGGGATTTATTTTGCAAAATTAAGACTGAATTGTTATTGTCAGTCGCTAGCATTACGGCTTTTTTTGAAGCACTCGTCCTGGCTTGGCTTTCGTTGGCGTATGTTAGCATTGCTTTCCAAGCAGTGTTGGTCAGTAGAGCATGCATATTTAGTTTAAGGTGGGTCAGTTTTTCAGGTTGATGGTCGTGATTGTTCATAGGTGCCGCCGTAGTGGATCGAACGAGGGCTTTTGAGCATGCAACAGAAATAGCTATTCTGAAACTGACAATTTTGATAGCTGGATAACCCGGCTGTCCTTTCGCCGACCAATGTCCTAGCCCACATTCAAAGCTGGACTGCATCCCCGTGTGGATAGTCCGCGGCACTTCTGACCAAGCCTGCCCGCAACGGGTTGGCAGCGATGTATCTGACAACATGCACCATGCTTTCCTCCCTTCTTAATGCCCTGTCCTGATACCCAGGTTGCCAAACCGGATCATGCTTAACCCCTGCCCGATGCGACACCAGACTGGACCAGGACTTGAACCTGCGCATCAAGTGCCCAGCGTGGTGCCTTTCAGCTCGATCAGCCACGGCAGATGGTCGGTCGGGCATGAGTACCCAGGCCAGTGGCCTGCAGGCATGTTCTTGGTCCGATTGGCGCAACTGCTGAATGACTTGCCGGGCATGGTGGAAATCATGGAACAGTGGTCTGCGCTGGTGGGTGACGGTGGTCAGCAGATAGAGCCGGCCAAGCTCTGAATAGCGACCACGGCGAAGCCGGTGAGACTGGGCCCGAGGCTTGCTTCTTCCTTGAAAGCAGGTGAGCTCTCAAAGGTAGTGGCTGAGCTGCAGGTGCTGTGAAGATGATGGTTTCTGGATATGGCAGAGATCCGTGGGTGGCTGTACCGGCCCTTCGCGGCGGTTCGACGCCTCGATCAACCCGCACCCACAGGTACTGTGCAAATCTTGGGGCCTGCCACTGCCACTGTGGGAGCGGGTTCACCCGCGAAGAGGCCCTCAAGGCGTACGACTTTTCATCAAGTCAAACTCAAAGCTTCAGTCGAATCAGCTTGGGAATTATCCTACGATCCGCGTGGAAGCTGCTCTGTTGTAGGGGAAATGCCCCAGGGCTAACGTCGTAGGGTCGCCATTCATGGTGATCGGGTGTGAGAACCCGAACGATGTTGAACGGACTTCCAGTCATGGCAGCCTACGTGGGCAGGCTTCGGCCTGGCCGGGTTCAATGTCCTCGGTTTCTCACCCCGCGTACGGCTGCCACCCCTTGTCCGTGAGAAAGACGAGTTGGTGGTCCAATTAACGACATTGGATTCCAACCATGACCAAGCACGACCTTGATTCTACCCATCCGAGCTACAGCAGCACTGTCGGTAAAGAAACCTGCATGGAGCTTTTCCGCGTACAGGCCAACATCCCCTTCAATCATGCTTTCTCCGAACTCTCCGTCATGCTCGGCTGTATCAATCACCTGACAACCGAAGCCGAGATGGAAAATGATCGGCTGGCAGGTAGTGCAGCAAGAATTCTCAGAGGCTTTGCCAAAGCCCTCATTGATGACATTGAGCTTGGCCTCAATAAGGCCTCAGTTCAGGTCTGACCTGTACCGGCCCTTTCGCGGGCACGCCCGCTCCTACAGGTACAGCGCAAGCCTCAGGGCCTGCGCTGTACCTGTAGGAGCGGGCGAGCCCGCGAAGGCCCCAGCACCGATTCAAAGCCATACCGCATCCCAGTGTGGATAATCCCTGACACTCCGGACCAAGCCTGCCCTCAAGGGATTGGCAACGATGTACCGGGCCACATGCACCACATTTCCTTCCCGCCGCAGTTCATGGTCGTGATACCCCGGTTGCCATATCGGCTTTTGCCTGACACCTGCCTTGCGCAAGGCAATGGCTGTGCGTGATTTGAATTTGCGCATCAGTGTCGCCAATGCCACTTCCTTCAGTTCGATCAACCAATGCAGATGGTCCGGCATCACTACCCAGGCCAATGAACGGCAGTCCTGAATATCATTTGAGATCCGCAGATGTTTGACCACCAGCCGGGCATGGTGAAAGTCGTGGAAAAGTGGCTTTCGCTGTTGCGTGATGGTGGTCAGCATGTAAAGCCTGCCTGGCTCGGAAAAGCGCCCACGGCGCAGCAGATGGGATTCGGCTAACGGCATTGTGATCTTCCTTGAAGTTGAACCTCCCTTTGAAAGTAGTGGCTGAAGCGGGGTGGCCGGGTGGTTGGTGGTTTCCGGATATAACTGAAGCATGTGCTTGGCTGTGCCGGCCCTTTCGCGGGCACGCCCGCTCTTACAGGTACAGCGCGAGTCTCAGGGCCTGCGCTGTACCTGTGGGAGCGGGCGTGCCCGCGAAGAGGCCGGCGCAAGCGCCGAAACTGCCGAACTGACCCCCGTCAGTGATGTTTATCGAACCCTGAACTACGCTGACAGTCGCATCCCACAAACCATTTGTGCGCAAGCAAGGAGCCTGCATGACGTTGATACGTCCGCTGTCGGTCGTTTGCCTGGGGCTGCTGTGCATGCTCGCCGGGTGTAGCAAGGAAGAGGTGCCTGAAACATTGCCGCGGGTGGGCGTGCAGCAGGTTCAACCCACCGATTTCGCCGCCAGGGTCACCCTGACCGGCGATGTACAGGCGCGGGTGCAGACGGACCTGTCGTTCCGTGTGGGGGGCAAGATCATTTCGCGCAGCGTCGATGTGGGTGACCACGTCAAGGCCAACCAGGTGCTCGCACGCCTGGACCCGAAAGACCTGCAGAACAACGTGAATTCGGCCAAGGCCGAGGTGTTTGCCGCGCAGGCGCGGGTCACCCAGACCCGCGCGGCCTTCGTGCGCCAGCAAAAACTGCTGCCCAAGGGCTACACCAGCAAAAGCGAATACGATGCCGCCGAAGCGGCGCTGCGCAGCAACCAGAGCGCGCTCAAGGCGGCCCAGGCGCAACTGGCCAGTGCCAATGAACAACTCGGCTACACCGCGCTGGTCTCCGAGGCCGCCGGGGTGATCACCGCGCGGCAGGCCGAAGTAGGCCAGGTGGTGCAGGCGACCATGCCGATCTTCAGCCTGGCCGTCGATGGCGACCGCGATGCCGTGTTCAATGTGTACGAATCCTTGCTGGTGGCACCGCCCGGCAACGCCGAGATACTCGTCCGCCTGCTGGACGACCCCAAGGTCCAGGCGCGCGGCGTGATCCGCGAAATCACGCCCACCGTGTCGGCGCAAAGCGGCACGGTACAGGTCAAGGTGGCCCTGAAGGATGTACCCGCCGAAATGCAGCTGGGCGCGCCGGTGACGGCCAGCACCAGTACCGTGGGGCGGCCGAGCATCGAGCTGCCGTGGTCGGCCTTGACCAAGGCCCTGCACGCACCTGCCGTGTGGGTAGTGGGTGAGGGTGACAAGGTCGAACTGCGCAAGGTCGAAGTCGGCCGCTACCTGACTGGCAAGGTGGTCATCGCCAGCGGCTTGCAGGCGGGCGAAACCGTGGTGGTCAACGGCAGCCAGCTGTTGCACCCCGGCATGCAGGTGGAGAAGGTGGATGCCAAACGCCCAGGGGGTGAGCTATGACAAGGCTGCTGCTGATACTGTCAGCCGGCATGCTGCTGGCTGCCTGCGAGGGTGACGAGCAAGCCCCAGAGCCGATCCGGCCGGTGCTGTCGGTGAAGGTCGAGCCGCAGGTGCAGACGCAACTGGGCCGCTTCGCTGGCAATATCGAGGCACGCTTCGAGAGCACCTTGGGCTTCCGCGTAGCCGGGCGCATTGCCCGGCGTTGGCTGGACGTGGGAGCCCAGGTCAAACCGGGCGATACCTTGGCCACCCTCGACCCCACCGACCAGCAGAACCAACTGCGTGCCGCCGAAGGCGACCTGGCCAGGGTGCAGGCGCAATGGATCAATGCCCAGGCCGATGCCCGTCGCCAGCAACAGCTGTACGACCGTGGGGTGGGTGCCCAGGCGCAGCTGGATGTCGCCCAGACCAACCTGAAAACCACCAGCGCGACGCTGGAGCAGGCGCGCGCCTCTGTCAGCCAGGCCCGTGACCAGCTCGGCTACAGCACCCTGCGTAGCGACCATGCAGCGGTCATCACGGCCTGGCAGGCCGAGGCCGGGCAGACGGTCACCGCCGGGCAGGCCGTGGTGACCCTGGCCCGGCCTGATGTGAAGGAGGCGGTGATCGACTTGCCGATCAGCCTGGCAGAGCAACTGGGCAAAGGGCTGACATTCACCGTCGCTTCGCAACTCGACCCGACCATCAACACCACCGCTACCCTGCGCGAGCTGGAGCCGCAGGCCGACCCCACGACCCGTACCCGCCGTGCGCGCCTGACCTTGGCAAACACCCCGGCAGCCTTCCACCTGGGCACCGCGGTCAGTGTGACGCTGACCTCGCAAGTGTCGCCGCGCAGCGAGCTGCCCTTGAGTGCCTTGCTCGAACGCGACGGCAAGACCCAGGTGTGGGTCATCGACACCCGGCAGAAAACGGTCGGCACCCGTGACGTGACCCTGATCGACCGTACTTCCGACAGCATCGTCGTGGCCTCTGGCGTGCAGCCTGGTGAACGTGTGGTGACTGCGGGCGTGAACAGCCTCAAGCCTGGCCAGAAGGTCGCTTTCGACGAGGATGCGCAATGAAAGGAAGCTTCAACCTGTCCGACTGGGCACTCAAGCATCAATCGTTCGTCTGGTACCTGATGTTCGTCGCCCTGTTGATGGGGATTTTTTCCTACTTCAACCTGGGCCGTGAAGAAGACCCGTCGTTCACCATCAAGACCATGGTCATCCAGACCCGCTGGCCCGGTGCGACCCAGGACGAGACCCTGTACCAGGTCACCGACCGTATCGAGAAGAAGCTCGAAGAACTCGACTCGCTCGACTACACCAAGAGCTATACCCGGCCGGGTGAATCCACGGTCTACGTGTACCTGCGTGATACCACCAAGGCCGAGGATATCCCGCAAATCTGGTACCAGGTGCGCAAGAAGATCCAGGACATCCGTGGCCAGTTCCCTGCTGGCATCCAGGGGCCTGGGTTCAACGACGAGTTCGGCGATGTGTTCGGTTCGATCTATGCCTTCACCGCCGACGGCCTTACCCTGCGCCAGCTGCGTGACTATGTGGAGCAGGCCCGTGCAGAAGTGCGCGATGTACCCAATATCGGCAAGATCGAGTTCATCGGCACCCAGGATGAAGTGCTGTACCTGAACTTCTCCACCCGCAAGCTGGCCGCCCTGGGCATTGACCAGCGCCAGGTGATGCAGGCCCTGCAAGCGCAGAACGCGGTCACCCCGGCGGGGGTGATAGAGGCCGGACCAGAGCGCATCTCGGTGCGAACCTCCGGGCAGTTTGCCTCGGAAAAGGACCTGCAAACCGTCAACCTGAAGATCAATGACCGCTTCTTCCGCCTGGCCGATATTGCCGCTATCGAGCGCGGTTATGTCGACCCGCCTTCACCGATGTTCCGCTACAACGGCCAGACCGCCATTGGTCTGGCCATTGGCATGAAGGCCGGCGGCAACGTGCAGGCGTTCGGCGCCGCACTGAAAAAACGCATGGACCAGGTGACCCAGGACCTGCCGATAGGCGTTGGCGTGCACACCGTGTCGGACCAGGCCGTGGTCGTCAAGAAGGCGGTTGGCGGCTTCACCAGCGCGCTGTTCGAAGCGGTGGTGATCGTGCTGGCGGTAAGCTTTGTCAGCCTAGGCATGCGCGCGGGGCTGGTGGTGGCCTGCTCGATACCCTTGGTGCTGGCGATGGTGTTCGTGTTCATGGAATACAGCGGTATCACCATGCAGCGGATTTCGCTGGGCGCGCTGATCATTGCCCTGGGCTTGCTGGTGGACGATGCGATGATCACCGTGGAGGTCATGGTCACCCGGCTGGAAATGGGCGACAGCAAGGAGCAGGCGGCCACGTTCGCCTACACCTCCACGGCCTTCCCGATGCTTACCGGTACCCTGGTCACGGTGGCCGGCTTCGTGCCGATCGGCCTTAACGCCAGTTCTGCAGGCGAGTACACCTTCACCCTGTTCGCGGTAATCGCCGTGGCCTTGCTGGTGTCCTGGGTGGTGGCGGTGTTCTTCGCCCCGGTGCTGGGGGTGCACATCCTGAGCAGCAGCAAGGTCAAGGCTCACGAAGCCAAGCCTGGGCGCGTGGCCAGGGCGTTCGAGGGTGGGCTGCTGTGGTGCATGCGCCATCGCTGGCTGACCATCATCGGTACCATCCTGCTATTTGCCCTGGCGCTGTTCAGCATGCGCTTCGTGCAGAACCAGTTCTTTCCCGCGTCGGACCGCCCGGAGATCCTGGTCGACCTGAACCTGCCGCAGAACGCTTCTATCGAGGAGACGCGCAAGGTAGTCGACCGCTTCGAGGCGCGCCTCAAGGACGACCCGGACCTGGTGCACTGGAGCACCTACATCGGCCAGGGCGCCGTGCGGTTCTACCTGCCGCTCGACCAGCAGTTGCAAAACCCGTATTACGCCCAGCTGGTGATTGTCAGCAAGGGCCTGGAAGAGCGCCAGGGCATGATCGAGCGCTTGCAGAAAATCCTGCATGAAGAGTTCGTCGGCATCGGCACCAACGTGCAATCGCTGGAAATGGGCCCACCGGTGGGGCGGCCGATCCAGTACCGCGTCAGCGGCACCAGTATCGACGAGGTGCGCAAGCACGCCATCGACCTGGCGACCTTGCTCAACCAGAACCGCAACATAGGCGAGATGATCTACGACTGGAACGAGCCTGGCAAAGTACTGCGCGTGGACATTGCCCAGGACAAGGCGCGGCAGCTGGGGCTGTCGTCGGAAGATGTGGCCAACGTGATGAACAGCATCGTCAGCGGTGTGCAGATCACCCAGGTCAACGACAGCATCTACCTGATCGACGTGGTCGCGCGTGCCGAGGACAGCGAGCGTGGTTCGCCCGATACCCTGCAGAACCTGCAGATCCTGACCTCCAACGGCACCTCGATTCCGCTGCTGTCGTTTGCCACCGTGCGCTACGAGCTGGAGCAGCCGCTGGTATGGCGGCGTGACCGCAAGCCAACCATCACCATCAAGGCCTCGGTCAACGGCGACATTCAACCGACCGACCTGGTGGCGCAACTGAAGCCGAAAATCGACGAGTTCGCCAGCAAACTGCCGGTAGGCTACGAAGTGGCCACGGGCGGTACCGTGGAGGAGAGTGGCAAGGCCCAAGGGCCGATCGCCAAGGTCATCCCGCTGATGCTGTTCCTCATGGCCACGTTCCTGATGATCCAGCTGCACAGCGTGCAGAAGCTGTTCCTGGTAATCAGCGTGGCGCCACTGGGGCTGATCGGCGTGGTGCTGGCGCTGGTGCCTACCGGTACGCCGATGGGCTTCGTGGCGATTCTCGGCATCCTGGCGCTCGCCGGTATCATCATCCGCAACTCGGTGATTCTGGTTACCCAGATCGATGAGTTCGAGGCGCAGGGCTATGCCCCTTGGGACGCGGTGGTGGAGGCCACCAACCACCGTCGCCGGCCGATCCTGCTGACGGCAGCCGCAGCGAGCCTGGGCATGATCCCGATTGCACGTGAAGTGTTCTGGGGGCCGATGGCCTACGCCATGATTGGCGGCATCATCAGTGCAACGCTGCTGACGCTGCTGTTCCTGCCGGCCTTGTACGTGGCCTGGTACAAAATCCGCGAGCCACAGAAGCAAAACTGAAGGCTCAAGGCTCTATCGCCGGCAAGCCAGCTCCCACAGGGGCCTCACAAAACTGAGAGGCAGTGACACGCCTGTGGGAGCCGGCTTGCCGGCGATAGGGCCCTCGAACCAGAAAAATAAAACGGTTATATAAAAATTCTTAAATAGTATTTTTAAGAATAAAACCCCCTCGCTACTATTGCCCTCAAGCCAGGCAATACCCCTTCAAATCCCCGCCCGGCATCTCACGCCAAGGAGAACGAGCATGAGTGCACCGCTGCGTAATATCGATGGTCAGGACGAAGCCAGCCTTTTGCGGGAGATCCAGAACGCCCTGCGCGACCTGCGCTTTGGCGCGGTGGAGATCACGGTGCATAACGCCCAGGTCGTGCAGATCGAGCGCAAGGAGAAGTTCCGCCTGCAACAGCCGGGCAACAAGGCCGGCTGAGCCCACCCCCTTTCAAAACTAGAACAAATGCCATCGGGAGCTTCACCATGTCCATCCGCCGTTATGCGCTCGCCGCCCTGGCCAGTGCCGTTTTTGCCGGTTCCGCCATCGCCAAGGATTACGAACTGCTGAACGTGTCATACGACCCCACCCGTGAGCTGTACCAGCAATACAACGCCGAGTTCATCCAGCATTGGCAGCAGGCCCACCCGGGCGACACGGTGAAGATCCAGCAATCCCACGGCGGCTCGGGCAAGCAGGGCCGGGCGGTGATCGACGGTCTGCGCGCTGACGTGGTGACCCTGGCGCTGGCCGGTGATATCGACGAAATCGCCAAGCTGGGCAAGACCTTGCCGGAGAACTGGCAAACCCGCCTGCCGGACGCCAGCACCCCCTATACCTCGACCATCGTGTTCCTGGTGCGCAAGGGCAACCCGAAAGGCATCAAGGACTGGGGCGACCTGATCAAGAACGACGTGTCGGTGATTACCCCCAACCCGAAAACATCTGGCGGCGCACGCTGGAACTTCCTTGCCGCCTGGGCTTACGGCCTGAAGGCCGGCGGCAGTGAAGACAAGGCCAAGGCCTATGTGCAGGAACTGTTCAAGCACGTACCGGTGCTGGATACCGGCGCGCGCGGTTCTACCATCACCTTCGTCAACAATGGCCAGGGCGACGTGTTGTTGGCCTGGGAAAACGAAGCGTTCCTGGCGCTGAAGGAAGACGGCGGTGCCGACAAGTTCGAGATCGTCGTGCCGTCGCTGTCGATTCTTGCCGAGCCGCCGGTGGCGGTGGTGGACAAGAACGCCGAGAAGAAAGGCAATACCGAGATTGCCACCGAATACCTCAAACACCTGTACAGCCCAGCCGGGCAAAAAATTGCCGCCCAGAACTTCTACCGCCCGCGTGATGAAAAGGTCGCTGCCGAGTTTGGCAAGCAGTTCCCGAAACTGGACCTGGTGACCATCGACAAGGACTTTGGTGGCTGGAAGACTGCACAACCGAAATTCTTCCATGATGGCGGTGTGTTCGACCAGATCTATCAGGCACAGTAATGGCGACGCGGTCTCTGTGGGAGCGGGCGTGCCCGCGAAGAATCCAACGCGGTGGCTGGCACCGGCTACGCCGGTGTTCGCGGGCATGCCCGCTCCCACAAGGACCTCGCTAAATCAATGAGTTATGTATTGTTCTGTGGGAGCTGGCTTGCCGGCGATGGGCTGCAACGCAGCCCAGGATTCAAATGCCTGTACCGACCCCGGATCGATACTGGGCCGAGTGCATTCAACCAGGGATATTTATGTCACGTCGCATTTCCCCCGTCATACCCGGCTTCGGGCTGACGCTGGGCTACACCTTGGTGTACCTCAGCCTGATCGTGCTGATACCGCTGGCGGCCATGTTCATCCATGCCTCGCAGCTGACCTTCGAGCAGTTCTGGAACATCATCAGTGCGCCGCGGGTAATCGCCGCGCTCAAACTGAGTTTCGGCACTGCCCTGTTCGCGGCCATCATCAATGGTGTGATTGGCACCCTGCTGGCCTGGGTGCTGGTGCGCTACACCTTCCCGGGGCGCAAGGTCATCGATGCGATGATCGACCTGCCGTTCGCCCTGCCGACGGCAGTTGCCGGTATTGCCCTGACCGCGCTTTACGCCCCCCAGGGCTGGGTCGGTCAGTTCGCCACCGACCTGGGCTTCAAGATCGCCTACACCCCACTGGGCATCACCCTGGCGCTGACGTTCGTCACCCTGCCGTTCGTGGTACGCACCGTGCAGCCGGTTCTGGCCGACATCCCGCGTGAAGTGGAAGAGGCTGCGGCCTGCCTGGGTGCCAAGCCGCTGCAGGTGTTCCGCCACATCCTGGCGCCGGCCCTGCTGCCCGCCTGGCTGACCGGCTTTGCCCTGGCCTTCGCCCGTGGCGTGGGCGAGTACGGTTCGGTGATTTTCATTGCTGGCAACATGCCAATGAAGACCGAGATCCTGCCGCTGCTGATCATGGTCAAGCTCGACCAGTACGACTACACCGGGGCCACCGCCATTGGCGTGCTGATGCTGGTGGTTTCCTTCATCCTGCTGCTGCTGATCAACCTGCTGCAGCGCCGTATCGAAACCCCTTGAAGGAGGCCGGCATGTCCAGTTCATCCCTGAGTGCAAGCGCGGCCGCCAACGCCGCCCGCCGTGGCAGCGCCACTTCGCGGCGTATCCTGATCGGCCTTGGTTGGCTGGTGTTCGTGCTGTTTTTGCTGCTGCCCCTGGTCATTGTGGTATCGCAGGCGCTGAAGAACGGTTTTGGCACCTTCTTCGAGGCGATCCTCGAACCCGACGCCTTGTCGGCGCTGAAACTGACCCTGCTCGCCGTGGCCATCTCGGTGCCGCTGAACCTGGTGTTCGGGGTAAGCGCCGCCTGGTGCGTGAGCAAGTACACCTTCCGCGGCAAGAGCATCCTGGTCACCCTGATCGACCTGCCGTTCTCGGTGTCGCCGGTGATCGCCGGCCTGGTCTACGTGCTGATGTTCGGCGCGCAGGGCCTGTTCGGGCCGTGGCTGCAAGACCACGATATTCAAATAGTCTTCGCCCTGCCGGGCATCGTTTTGGCGACCATTTTCGTCACCGTACCGTTCGTGGCCCGTGAGCTGATCCCGCTGATGCAGGAGCAGGGCACGCAAGAGGAGGAGGCCGCGCGGCTGCTCGGCGCCAACGGCTGGCAGATGTTCTGGCACGTGACCCTGCCGAACATCAAGTGGGGGCTGATCTACGGCGTGGTGCTGTGTACTGCGCGGGCCATGGGCGAGTTTGGCGCGGTGTCGGTGGTGTCCGGCCACATTCGTGGCGTGACCAACACCCTGCCGCTGCACGTGGAAATTCTCTACAACGAGTACAACCACGTCGCAGCCTTCAGCGTGGCCAGCCTGTTGCTGATCCTGGCGCTCTTCATCCTGCTGCTCAAGCAGTGGAGCGAGAACCGTATTAACCGCCTGCGCCACGGCGCCGCGGAGGAATGACTCATGTCGATCGAAGTTCGTAACGTCAGCAAGCGCTTCAACAGCTTCCAGGCCCTGGACAACATCACCCTGGACATCAACAGCGGCGAGCTGGTGGCCTTGCTCGGCCCTTCCGGCTGCGGCAAGACCACCTTGCTGCGCATCATCGCCGGCCTGGAAACCCCGGACCAGGGCAACATCGTGTTCCATGGCGAGGACGTGTCGGGCCGCGACGTGCGCGACCGCAACGTGGGGTTCGTGTTCCAGCACTACGCACTGTTCCGCCACATGAGCGTGTTCGACAACGTGGCGTTCGGCCTGCGCATGAAGCCCAAGGGCGAGCGCCCAAGCGAAAGCAGGATCGCCGAGAAAGTGCATGAGCTGCTGAACATGGTGCAACTGGACTGGTTGTCCGACCGCTACCCTGAGCAGTTGTCGGGTGGCCAGCGCCAGCGCATCGCCCTGGCCCGGGCACTGGCGGTGGAGCCCAAGGTGCTGCTGCTGGATGAGCCGTTCGGTGCGCTGGATGCCAAGGTGCGCAAAGAGCTGCGCCGCTGGCTGGCGCGGCTGCACGAGGACATCAACCTGACCTCGGTATTCGTCACCCACGACCAGGAAGAAGCCATGGAGGTGGCAGACCGCATCGTGGTGATGAACAAAGGCGTGATCGAGCAGATCGGTTCGCCGGGCGAGGTGTATGAGCAACCGGCCAACGATTTCGTCTACCACTTCCTCGGTGACTCCAACCGCCTGGCATTGAGCGAAGGGCACCATGTGCTGTTCCGGCCGCACGAGGTGTCTTTGTCGCGCCATGAAACCGAAGGCCACCATGCGGCCGAAGTGCGCGACATTCGGCCGTTGGGCGCGACCACCCGGGTGACCCTGAAGGTGGAAGGGCAGAGCGAGTTGATCGAAGCCGAAGTGGTCAAGGACCACGATAGCCTGACCGGCCTGGCGCGTGGGGAGACGCTGTTCTTCCGGCCGAAGGTTTGGCAGAAGGTGGCGGATATCTGAGTCGCGGTGGCTGATGCAAAGCCCGGGGTTGGTCCCGGGCTTTTTTGTGCCTGTGAGATTGCCGGGGCAGCTTTGCAGCCCGTCGCGGCGCAAGGCCGTGCATGGAATTTCGGTTATTAATAAATAGCTTCTTATTCCTTTACGAATATAACCCTGTCCTTATACTGGCCCCCAAGCACGCAAACTTCCTGGAGGCGTCCCCATGCGCAATGAGTCGATTCGATACCTGATTGTGCCGGGCTGGCAAGGATCGCCAGACAACCACTGGCAAAGCCACTGGCAGCGCACCCTGCCCAACAGCGCGCGGGTCGAGCAGCATGACTGGTTGACCCCGCAACGCCAGGACTGGGTGCAGGCGCTGGAACAGGCGATTGCCGCCGAGCCCTCGTCAGTCATCCTGATCGCCCATAGCCTAGGCTGCATCACCGTCGCCCATTGGGCCGCGAAGGCCAGCCCGGCGTTGCTGCGGCGGGTGAGGGGGGCGTTGCTGGTGGCGCCTGCGGACGTCGAGCGGCCTGCCTGTGCGTCCGCCCTGCGCAACTTTGCGCCGATTCCGCTCGGGGTGTTGCCATTTCCCAGCCAGGTTGTCAGCTCGGACAACGACCCTGCCGTGAGCGTGCCGCGGGCGTTATACCTGGCCCAGGCCTGGGGTGCCGAAGCGGGGTTGCTGAGCAACGCCGGGCACATCAACGTCAAGTCCGGGCATGAGCGCTGGGAACAAGGCTTCGCCTACTTGTATCGCTTGCAAAGCCGGGTCGAGCAGCGCGCATTGCGCCGCGCCTGATTGGCCCCTGTACGCCCGGCCACCTCAGGCCTGGGGCGGGAGTTTTTTCATGACTTTTCAAAACCCGTTTGGCCAGCCGCTGCTGACCTTTCCTGAACTGGACAAAAGCCCCTTGAGCATCCGTGCCAAGGCATTGGTGTTCATCGACCCACGCTCGCAGCGGCTGCGCGATGAGCTTGAGCTCCTGGCGCCGCAACCCTTGCCGGTGCTGATTCGTGGCGAGACCGGTACCGGCAAGGAGCTGCTGGCGCGGCAAATCCACCGTACCAGCGACCGTAGCGGGCTGTTCGTGTCGGTCAACTGCGCGGCCATCAGCCCGACCTATGCCGACGCCGAGTTGTTCGGCTATAGCGCTGGCAGCCATGGCGGTACGGCCAGCAGCCGCGCCGGCTGGTTTGGCTCGGCCAACGGCGGCACGCTTTACCTGGACGAAATCGCCGACTTGCCGCTGGCCATCCAGGGCAAGCTGCTGGCAGCGCTGGAGAACCGTGAGGTGATGCGTGTTGGGGCGCAACAGCCACAGCCGGTGGATGTACGGCTGGGAGCCGCCAGCAGTATCGACCTGGCTCGGGTGGTGCGTGCCGGTCGCTTCCACGAGCGGCTCTACCACTACCTGCATGAAGGCGCGCTGGAGCTGCCGCCATTGCGCGAGCGGCCAGGCGATATCCTGCCGTTGGCCGAGTATTTCGTGGGTATCTACAGTGCCCGGCTGCAGCGCCCGGTGCCCCTGGTGAGTGAGGCCGCGCAGCAGGTGCTGGAAGCCCACCCGTGGCCGGGCAATACCCGCGAGCTGGAGAATGTCATTCACTTTGCCTTGCTGGTAAATGATAGCGACGAGCTGTTGCCCCATGACCTCGACCTGCCAAGACCGCTGGCTAGCCATGGCTCATAAGCAAAACCCGTAGTGACTGTATTTTTTGGAATAACTAGCGAAATAAAAGATATTGTTACGGAATAAAAATTCTAGGTATTGTCCGCCTCACGCCCACTGGTGAAGCGGTTGGGCAGCCGATTCGCCATCGCCGATGGCCCAGATTCAGAATAAGGACCACCATGAAGAAGACCCTGCTGACCACCGCCCTGGCCGCCGCCCTGACGTTTTCCGGCCTGGCCGCCGCCGCCGAGAAACTGGTGGTTGCCGCTACCCCGGTACCGCACGCCGAAATCCTCGAGCTGATCAAGCCTACCCTGGCCAAAGAAGGGGTGGACCTGCAGATCAAGGTCTTCACCGACTACGTGCAGCCGAACGTGCAGGTGGACCAGAAGCGCCTGGACGCCAACTACTTCCAGACGCTGCCTTACCTGAAGAGCTTCAACGAAGGCAAGGGCACCCACCTGGTAACCGTGGTGGGCGTGCACGTCGAGCCGTTTGGTGGCTATTCGAAGAAGGTCAAGAGCCTGAGCGAGCTGAAAGAGGGCGCCACCGTTGCCATTCCGAACGAAGGGAGCAACAGCGGGCGTGCTCTGATCCTGCTGCAGAAGGCCGGCCTGATCACCCTGAAGGACCCGAAGAACGCCCTGGCCACCCCCAAGGACATTGCCGAGAACCCGAAGAACCTGAAGTTCCGCGAGCTTGAGTCGGCCATGCTGCCACGCGTGCTGGACCAGGTGGACCTGGACATGATCAACACCAACTACGCCCTCGAAGCCGGCTTGAACCCGGCCAAGGATGCGCTGGTGATCGAAGGTGCCGACTCGCCGTACGTGAACTTCCTGGTCGCGCGCCCGGACAACAAGGACAGTGATGCCATGCAGAAACTGGCCAAGGCCCTGACCAGCCCGCAAGTGAAGGCGTTCATCGCCGAGAAGTACCAGGGCGCCGTACTGCCGGCGTTCTGATCCGCCAGCAGTCATCGAAAAAACGCCGACGCCCATGTGTCGGCGTTTTTGCTTCCGGCCGCAGCGCCCCTACCAAAGCGCCATCTTGTAGGAGCGGCCTTGTGTCGCGATGGGCTGCAAAGCAGCCCCGGCAATCTCAAAGCGACATACCAACCAGAGCAATCACTGCGCCGGCACCAGCCTGAGCGTGCTCTGCGCCGGAATCACCCCCATCTGCGCCTTCTGATACTGCCCTTGCACATACCCCTCGGTCTGGTCTGCGTAATGCCGGTCGAAGGGCACGCCACTCTGCCCGACCGGGTTGCTGGTCAGCGCCTGCCCGGCATCGGCAAAGTCGATCAGCCGCCGCGTCGAGGGGCCGTAGGTGACCGGCCATGGCGCCGGGCCGATTTTCGCCGACAGGTTGTTCGGTACTTCATGTGTACCGGGGGCGGCGAATGGCCCAACGTTGAACAGCAGGTTCAGCGGCTTTTTCACCCCCAGGGGGTGGTTGTGGGTCAAGGTATGGGCCTTGCCCCACTGCCAGCGCGACGGGTCGTCGCCCAGGGTGTCGCGCAGGTGCTTCAGGCTGTTGTGCCATGCCGTACGCACCACTTGGGTCCGGTCGGTGCGCTGGCTGCCACCCCGGGTATTCCACCAGGGCGAATCGGCATCCGCCGCCAGCCGTGGCAAGGCCGCGTCGATGGCGCGGGTACTGATCAGTACCGGGAACCAGGTATCGCCCAGTTCATCATGCAGGGCCGAGTAGGCCAGCTCGTAAAGGAACTGGTTGAACAGGGTGGCGCTGGTCGAGTCCAGCGGGTAATCGCCCGCCCAGGCGGCCAGTTGTTCCACCAGTTCCTTTTCCTCATCACCTTCGGCTATGGCGCGCAGGGTCGCCAGCAGCGGGGCCAGCGTGCGCGGGCCATAGCCGCTGGTGGTGTCCAGCTGTAGCGCCTGGCTGTTCTGGGTGTCCCACTTCACCTCAGGGTTGGCCAGCTGGCGATCGAGCTGGCGGCCACGATCGGGCAGGTTGTAGTACCCCGGTATCGGCACCGCCGCCGGTGGTTGGTAATTGGCCGAGACGATATAGCCGCGGGCCGGGTTCTCCTGCTGCGGGTTGGCGCTGAAGGGGTAGAAACCGAGCTTGTCGGCCTGGCTGCTGGCGCCGTCGAGGATGAACGCCGGGTCGACGCCGGCTGGGCGTATCGGCAACTTCGCTGCCGCCCACCAGCCGATATCACCGCGGGCGTTGGCCCAGACAAAGTTCAGCCCCGGCGCATGGACCTTGGCTGTGGCTTCGCGCATCTTGCCCAGGGAGTCGGCGCGGTTGAGCTGGTAGAAACCCTCGAGGATCGGGTTTTCGGTTTCGAGAAACGCCCACCACAGGGCTACTGGCGTGGTGCCGGCGATATTGCCCAGTACATCGTTGACGATGGGGCCATGGGGCGAGCGACGCAGGTTGAGGGTAACTGGCGCTTCACCCTTTACCGCAATCTGCTGCTGGGTGGTTTCCAGCGTGTGCCACCGGCCATCGACCATGACCTGGTTGCTGTCGGCCGGGTTGGTGCGTTCGGCGATCAGGTCGACATCATCGTTCTGGAACATGGTCAGGCTCCAGCCGAAGTCGCGGTTGTGGCCGAGCAGGGCGAACGGGTTGAGCGCCTGGAAGTAGCCGTACAGGTTGAAGCCGGGTGCCGACAGTTCGGCCTCGTACCACACCGCCGGTACTGCAAAACTGATGTGCGGGTCGCCTGCCAGCAACGGCCTGCCACTGCGTGTGCGGCTACCGGCGACGGCCCAGGCATTGCTGCCCTCGAACTGCGGAATGCCGGCATCGCCCAGTGCTTCGTGGCTGAGCCGGGCCAGGCCTTCGAGGCTGCGCCAGTCGGCCGCCGCCAGCGGTTTGCCCAGGGCCCCCTCGGGCTGCCAGCCAAGGTCAAAAATGTTCAGGTAGTCAGGGCCCAACTGGTCGCGGATGTAGGTCAGCGCCGGTTCGGTGCGAAACGCTGCGGCAAAACTGTACGCCAGGTAGCCGGCGATACTCAGGGTGTCTTCGGCGGTGAACGGGCGTGGGGTGATACCGAGCAGGTCGAACTCCACCGGCTTGGGGTGGCTGGCCTGCCAGCGGTTGACCCCGTCGAGGTAGGCTTGCAAAGCCAGGGCGGCCGGCGATTGCGGGTCCTGGCGCCTGGCCATCAGGGCGGCTTGCTCGCGTATGCGCAGGCTGCGGAACAGCGTGTCGGTGGGCAGCAGCTTGTCGCCCAGCACCTCGGCCAGTTCGCCACGTGCCAGGCGGCGCATGATCTCCATTTGAAACAGCCGGTCCTGGGCATGCACATAGCCCAGCGCACGGTACAGGTCCGCCTCGTTCTGCGCTTGCAGGTGTGGCACCCCGCGGCTGTCGTAGCGCACGCTGACCGGCGCCTGCAGGCCGGCCATCGCCACTTCGCCTTCACGCTGTGGCAGCTTGCCCTGTGCATACCAGTAACCAGCGCCAGCGGCCACGGCAACAACCACGGCCAGTAGGGTCAGGCTGCGCTTCATGCAGACTCCTTGAGCAATCTACGAAAAAAAAGGGTCCGACCTTGGGTGGATGCGCGAACGAGCACTGCCCCAGGAAGGAGTTTCCATGGCACTCAGCGAAAAACAGAAGATGCTTACCGGCCAGCTCTACCACGCTGGCTGCCCTGAATTGCAGGCCGAGCAGATCGCCAGCAAGCACTGGATGCACCGCTACAATAACAGCGTGGAACTGCTTAACGACGCCCGTCATGGCTTGCTGCGCGAGCATTTTTGCCATGTGGGCGAGGGCACCGTGATCCGCCCACCCTTCTACTGCGACTATGGCTACAACATCCGCGTCGGCCGCAACACCTTCATCAATTTCAACTGCGTGATGCTCGACGTGGTGCCGGTGTCTATCGGCGATGACTGCCAGATCGGCCCCAATGTGCAGATCTACGCCGCCGACCACCCGCTGGACCCCGACGTGCGGCGCAGCGGGCTGGAAAGCGGGCGCCCGGTGAACATTGGCAACAATGTGTGGATCGGCGGTGCGGCGATCATTCTGCCGGGTGTGACCATTGGCGATAACGCGGTGGTCGGTGCCGGTAGCGTGGTGACCCGGGATGTGCCGGCCGGTGCCACGGTGGTGGGTAACCCTGCACGGGTGCGTCAGCCTGCCCAAGGGCAATAGCAGCCAACCGCCAGGGTATTGGAGGCACTGACCTGGCGGCCGTCGAGCAGTGCCTTGAGAATAGGTTCGATGAAGCTGTTGCTGGCATTGCAGACAGCGCCTTCGCTGTAGGGGCCGAAATAGGCCAGGCGACCTCGCCGATCCCAGATGGCCACGCCCGGCGTGGCGGGCAGGTGTTCGCTACCGGGCAGGCTGCCCAGCGGTAGCAGCCCGGCAAGGTTGGCCGGCAATTGGCCATGGCTGCCGGGCTTTTGCAGCACGTGGAAGGCCACGCCCTGTTCGGCGAACTGGCTGACCAGGTCGCCTAGGTGTTGCTGGTTGCCGACGTTGCACGGGCAGGCCGGGTCCCAGAAGTGCACCACGCGGATCGGGCCCGGGCCGGCCAGCTCGGCGGGGAGCTGCAACTGGCTGCCGTCGAACAGCGTGGCCTGGTTGTCGAACGGGCGCAGGTAGCGGGCCTGGAAGGTGGTGTAGACCTGCCAAAGGGTGGCGGCGCAGAGCAGCAGTGCGAGGCTCATCAGGGCAGGTTTGGCGAGGCGGGTTTGCATGGATATCTGCTGGTATTTTTGTGGTGGGTTCACTGGCCTTGTCGCCCGCAAAGCAGCCCCCACAGGTTGTCAACGGCCTGAGGCCTGGTGATATCCCTGTGGGAGCTGGCTTGCCGGCGATAGCGCCAGTAGAGGTAATGCATGGCTGAAGCTTGCCACGATGCCGGCCAGAGCTGAATATCCCAGATCAATACTTGCTTCACTGTGGATGTACCCGATGCCCCCTGACTTTCAGCCCGACCGCCTGCGTGCCAGCCTGGCGCCGTTCACCGCGCGCCATCCGCTGTCGACTCAAGCGCAGGATTACCAGCGTTTCTATGGCCTGAACCTGTCGGCCCACAGCTGGCTGGGTGGTTTCCAGGCCGCGGGGTTCGAGTTGGTCGGGCAGGCTTGGCTACCCGAGCAGCCAAGCGCGACGCTGTTCCTGCTGCATGGCTATTACGACCACATGGGCCTCTATCGGCATGTGATCGAGTGGGCGCTCGGGCAAGGTTTCGCGGTCATCAGCTGCGACCTGCCCGGCCATGGGCTGTCCAGCGGCGAGCGGGCGAGCATCAGCGACTTCGCGGTGTACCAGCAGGTGCTGCAGGCGCTGTTCGAACAGGCGCGTGCGTTGCAGCTGCCGCGGCCATGGCATTTGTGCGGGCAGAGCACGGGTGGGGCGATCGCGGTGGACCATTTGCTGTACCAAGGTGCCCATAGCCCTGTGGATGGCCAGGTCATTCTGCTGGCGCCACTGGTGCGGCCATGTGCCTGGCGTTGGTCCAAGTTCAGCTATCGCGTGCTGCGCCATTTCGTCAATGGTATCGAGCGGCGCTTCAGTGAGAATACCAACGACCCTGCCTTCCTGCCGTTTCTCCAGGCCGACCCCCTGCAACCGCGCCGGCTGCCCACTGCCTGGGTGGGTGCCCTGATCGCCTGGGTCAAACGCATCGAGGCTGCGCCCAAAAGTACACGGCGGCCATTGATCGTACAGGGAGAGGCCGACGGCACGGTGGATTGGCCATACAACCTGGAGGTGCTGAAGGCCAAGTTCGCTGAGCCGCAGATCCTGATGCTGCCCGACGCGCGTCACCACCTGGCCAACGAGCTGCCAGGCATTCGCCAGCGCTACTTCGATTTCATCGACCAGCGCCTGGGCTGATCACCTCAGCTCGTTGCTGCTCTGGCCCACCGCCAGGCCGGCACGCACCGCGGCCAGTGCCGCCTGGTAGTAGGCCTTGCCGTCGGGCGACTCGGCAAAGGTGGCGAACTCTTCCAGCTCGGCGTCGGACAGGTCGCGGTACACGTACAGCAACGTATTGTTGAGGTCTTCGCCAATTTGCCCCATGAGGCGCTGGCGCTGACCGTCGAGCAGGCCTTGCGTCTGGCCGCCGCCGAACAGGCCGGGGATCATCGAGCTGAGACTGTCGGCCGCCACGCCGGCGATGGCCAGGCTGACTTCGGCGCCAGCTTCGCGTGCTGGCAAGGCCTGAGCCAGGTGGCCAATGATCAGCAGGCGGTCATCGCTGGCCTGCATTTTCGGCAAGCCCTTGGCGTTTCTGGCCAGTTCATCCTTGCGCGTGGCCTTGAGCTCGGCGGCTACCACCTTGCGCCCCAGCGGCGACTGGAAGAACGCCAGGGCCGGTGCCGGGTTGGCCAGGCTGGCGCGCAGCTTTGCCTGGGCACGACGGTCTACCGCCTGGGCCTGGAAGCGCTGGTTGCTGTTGTCGACCAGCGCCTGGTACACGGCGGGCGGTAAACTGTTGCGGTAGCGCGCCTGGGCGGCGGTGAGGGCATCGTTGAAGTGGGCGCGCTGGTCGGGCCAGCCGGCAGCCTTGTACAGTTGATCCAGGTTATCTGCCCAGACAGGCGTGGTGCAGATCATCAGCAGAATCAGGGAAAACAGACGGCGCATTCAGGACTCCTGTCGGCAGGCGACCATTGTCCTTGGCCCGGCGCCGGTTTGTCGAGATATGTGCGTGTTTCTCGGCCAAGTGGCGCTGTGCGCCGCCAGGGCGAATGGATATGATGCGCGCCATGCATACTTCCCCCGAAAACCCGATGTTCGCGGCCGTCGTTGACGATCTGGCCACCCATGGCTGGTCCCAACAGGCGCTGTTTCTGCCTGTCGACCTTGCGCGCGCGTTGGCGGTCGAGTGCCGGCGCCGTTATGCCGAAGGTGAACTCAACCCGGCCGGGGTGGGGCGCGGTGATGCCCAGGAAGTACGCGAAACCATTCGCGGCGACCAGATCCAGTGGATCGACCCTGGCCAGGCCGAGGCTTGCGACCAGTACCTGGCGGCCATGGACCAGTTACGGCTGGCCATCAACCAGGGCCTGTTTCTCGGCCTGCAGGATTTCGAGTGCCATTTTGCCCTGTACCCACCCGGGGCATTCTATCGCCGGCATCTGGACCGCTTTCGTGACGATGATCGGCGCATGGTTTCGGCGGTGTTTTACCTGAACGAAGACTGGCAGCCGCAGGATGGCGGGCAGCTGCGCATGTTCCTGGCCGACGGTGCCGAGCCCCTGGTCGAGCCGCTGGCAGGTTGCCTGGTGGTGTTCCTGTCGGGTGAGGTGCCTCACGAAGTGCTGCCCGCCGGGCGTGAGCGCTTGTCGTTGACGGGCTGGTTCCGGCGGCGTGGCAATGACCCGTTCTGATTTGCCGAGGGTGCTGGTCAGCGCTTGCCTGCTGGGGCAGCCGGTGCGCTATGACGGTCGCACCAGCGGCCACCCGCACTTGTTGCAGCAGTGGCAGGCCGAAGGCCGCGTGGTGCCGTTGTGCCCGGAAGTCGCCGGCGGGTTGCCGACCCCTCGGCCACCCGCGGAGATACCAGGCGGGCAAGGTGGGCAGGTGCTCGACGGCAGCACACAGGTGATCACTGTCATGGGCGAAGATGTCAGTGCGCAGTTCCTGGCCGGCGCGCAGTTGGCGCTCGTACTGGTGCGGCGGCATGGCATTGGTGTGGCGGTATTGAAGTCGGGCAGCCCTTCATGTGGCAACCGCTTGACCTATGACGGCACGTTCAGTGGTGTGAAGGTGGCCGGGGAAGGGGTCACAGCGGCGCTGCTGCGGCGGGCGGGGGTGCAGGTGTTCAGTGAGCTGGAGCTGGACCAGGCGCAGCGGGCCTTGGGGTAGCCCTGCGCCGGCTGTGGAGTGAGTGTGGGAGCCGGCTTGCCGGCGATGAGGGCGGCACAGACCGCACAAACCTCATTGCCCGGCCGCAGTCTCCTGCACACCCTTGAACCACTTCTGTTCGAGCTCGGCCGTGCGGCCACTGTCCTTCAACCGCTGCAGCGCATTGTTAACGGCACTTTCAAACGCCGGGTTGTCCTTCTGGAACGGGATCACCAGCTTCTTCTCGCCAAACGGCAGGCTCGCGTCAAGCGGGCCGTCACTCTTGAGTGCTTCGCTCGCTGGGGTCAGCGCGACATCATACTTGCCGCTTTCCACACCTGGCAGTACCTCGTCCGCAGGCGCCTCGACAAATTCGGCGCGCAGGTCCAGTTCGCGGGCCAGGTCCTGGCCAAATTCCACATCGAAACCGCTCAGCCGCTCGTCTTGCTTGAACGCATAAGGCGGGTTGTCGGCTTGTACGGCAATGCGCAGTTCGCCCCGGTCGGCGATTTCGTCGATCAGCTCCGCCTGGGCCAATGGACTGATCAGTACTGCCAGCAGTACCCCTATGGTCGAACGCATTGAAGGCCCCTTTTTCTTTTACAGGTGAATAACTTTCGTCATGGCTTTATTCCTCGCCATGATCGAACGCAGCCTAAGACCTTGGCGCCTCGGCATTGTTTAACCCTGACTCAAATTTTTCTGTCAGGCAACGTGAACACCTTGGCGCATATTTCAACTAAGGTGAACTACCGCCGCTGTTGGATGACAAGCTGCGGTCAATGAGTGAATCACAGGAGAAGTGAATGAACAGCCTATTTTCGCGTGCTGCCGTTGCCGGTTTGCTGATGGGAGCGTCGGTGTTGGCCAGTGCCGCAGACGCCCTGAAGAGCCAGGAGCCGCCCAAGGATGCCAAGGTCTTCATCGTTTCCCCCGCCGATGGTGCCACCGTCGACAAGACCTTTACCGTCAAGTTCGGCATTGAAGGCATGGGCCTGAAGCCTGCCGGCGACCAGACCCCGCACACCGGCCACCACCACTTGCTGGTGGATGTGGACAAAGAGCCCGTCGCCGACATGCCGCTGCCGACCAGCCTGATGCCAGAGGCCGGCACCCCACTGCCAGCCGGGCCGCAGGTGCTGCATTTCGGCAAGGCACAGACCGAAACCAGCATTACCCTGACCCCGGGCAAGCACACCCTGCAACTGGTGCTGGGTGACCAGTATCACGTGCCGTTCAAGCCGAGCGTCGAGTCGCAGAAGATTACTGTCGACGTGAAATAAGTGTTGGTTTTTTCGCGGGCTCGCCCGCTCCCACAGGGGGGGCCGCAAGCTTCGGGTTTGCGGTGATCCTGTGAGAGCGGGCGACGCCGCTTCCACCGGCAAAAAAAAGGGAGGCCACCAGGGCCTCCCTTTTTCATGCAGCAAGCAAACTCAGAACAGTACGCGGGAACGGATGGTGCCTTTGACCTGTTGCAGTTTTTCTTGCGCCAGGTCGGAGTACTCGGCGTCTACGTCGATTACCACGTAACCGACTTTCTCGTTGGTCTGCAGGAACTGACCGGAGATGTTGATACCGTTCTCGGCGAATACCTTGTTGATCTCGCTGAGTACGCCCGGGATGTTTTCGTGAATGTGCAGCAGGCGGTGCTTGCCTGGGTGCGCTGGCAGTGCCACCTCAGGGAAGTTGACCGAAGACACCGAAGTACCGTTATCGCTGTACTTGACCAGCTTCTCGGCCACTTCCAGGCCGATGTTGGCCTGGGCTTCGGCAGTGGAACCACCGATGTGCGGGGTGAGGATCACGTTGTCCAGGCCGCGCAGCGGGCTCTCGAACTCTTCGTCGTTGGAGCGTGGCTCGACCGGGAACACGTCGATGGCAGCGCCGATCAGGTGCTTGTCCTTGATGGCGGCGGCCAGGTGGTCCAGCTCGACCACGGTGCCACGGGCGGCGTTGATCAGGATCGCGCCCTTCTTCATCGAGCGGATTTCCTTCTCGCCGATCATCCACTGGGTGGAGGGCAGCTCAGGCACGTGCAGCGAGACGATGTCGGCCAGGCCCAGCAGTTCGTGCAGGCTGGTGACCTGTACGGCGTTGCCCAGTGGCAGCTTGGTCAGCGGGTCGTAGAAGTAGACCTGCATGCCCAGGTTTTCGGCCAGGACCGACAGCTGGGTACCGATCGAGCCGTAGCCGACGATGCCGAGTTTCTTGCCGCGAATCTCGAACGAGTTGGCTGCGCTCTTGATCCAGCCGCCACGGTGGCAGGAGGCGTTTTTCTCTGGGATGCCACGCAGCAGCAGGATCGCTTCGGCCAGTACCAGCTCGGCGACCGAGCGGGTGTTGGAGTAGGGCGCGTTGAACACGGCGATACCGCGCTCGCGGGCAGCTTCCAGGTCTACCTGGTTGGTGCCGATGCAGAAGCAGCCAACGGCGACCAGTTTCTTGGCGCAGTCGAAGATCTCTTCGGTGAGCTGGGTGCGCGAACGGATGCCAATGAAGTGGGCATCGGCGATCTTTTCCTTCAGCTCGGCTTCCGGCAACGAACCAGTGAGGTATTCGATGTTGGTGTAGCCGGCGGCCTTGAGGGTATCGACCGCGTTCTGGTGCACACCTTCAAGAAGAAGGAACCGGATCTTGCTCTTGTCGAGAGAAGTCTTGCTCATCTGCGTAAACCTGTATCCCGGAGAAAAAATGGCGAGGGGTGATGCCAGCCGCGAGGGCGGCCTTAGCATGAACAGCGGGAGCGCTATGCTAGCATACGCGACACAATCTGAGCTTATCCCGACAGGTGAAGAGTGCTCAGGGTGACTATGAATAAGTCGAGAGTTCCAGCGATGACCCACCCCGCTGCAATTGAAGAACTGATGACCCTTGTCGACCCTGGCAAGGTCCTGACCGACCCGGCATCCCTAGACGCCTATGGCAAGGACTGGACCAAGCACTATGCACCGGCGCCCAGCGCCATCGTGCTGCCCAAGACCATCGAGCAGGTGCAGGCCATTGTCCGTTGGGCCAATGCGCACAGGGTGGCGCTGGTGCCGTCGGGTGGGCGCACCGGGCTCTCCGCGGGGGCCGTGGCGGCCAATGGCGAAGTCGTGGTGGCCTTCGACAACATGAACCGGATTCTCGACTTCAATGCCTTCGACCGCACGGTGGTTTGCCAGCCCGGGGTGGTCACCCGCCAGTTGCAAAGCTACGCCGAAGCGCAGGGCCTGTATTACCCGGTAGACTTCGCTTCCAGCGGTTCCAGCCAGATAGGCGGCAACATCGGTACCAATGCCGGCGGCATCAAGGTAATCCGCTACGGCATGACCCGCAATTGGGTGGCCGGGCTGAAGGTGGTGACGGGCAAGGGCGAGTTGCTGCAGCTGAACAAGGACCTGATCAAGAACGCCACCGGCTATGACCTGCGCCAGCTGTTCATTGGCGCCGAAGGCACGCTGGGTTTCGTGGTGGAAGCCACCATGCGCCTGGACCGCGCCCCGCGCAACCTCACCGCCATGGTGCTGGGCACGCCGGACTTCGACTCGATCATGCCGGTGCTGCACGCCTTCCAGGGCGGGCTCGACCTCACGGCCTTCGAATTTTTCTCGGACAAGGGCCTGGCCAGGATCCTTGCGCGTGGTGATGTGCCGGCGCCATTCGCCACCGACTGCCCCTTTTATGCGCTGCTGGAGTTCGAGGCCAGCACCGAGGCAGTCGCCAACCAGGCACTGGCCACCTTCGAGCATTGCGTCGAGCAGGGCTGGGTACTGGACGGGGTGATGAGCCAGAGCGAAACCCAGCTGAAAAACCTGTGGAAGCTGCGTGAGTACCTGTCGGAAACCATCTCGCACTGGATCCCGTACAAGAACGATATTTCAGTCACGGTCTCGAAAGTGCCGGCGTTTCTGCGCGATATCGATGCCATCGTGGCCGAGCATTACCCGGATTACGAAGTGGTGTGGTACGGCCATATCGGCGATGGCAACCTGCACCTGAACATCCTCAAGCCCGAGCACATGGACAAAGACGCGTTCTTTGCCTCGTGCGCCAAGGTCAACAAGTGGGTGTTCGAGATCGTCGAACGCTACAACGGCTCGATCTCTGCCGAGCACGGCGTAGGCATGACCAAGCGCGACTACCTGGGCTACAGCCGCTCGGCCGAAGAAATTGCCTGCATGAAGGCGATTAAGGCCGTGTTCGACCCTAACGGCATCATGAATCCGGGTAAGATCTTCGCTCCTGAATAAAAAGCAGCATGCAAAGGAGTCGGCCATGAGTTACCAGCACCAGTACGTAGACGGCACGCGCATCCACTTCCCGTTGGGCAAGGTGGTGTGCATTGGCCGTAACTATGCCGAACACGCCAAGGAACTGGACAACCCGATCCCCAGCGAACCGCTGCTGTTCATCAAGCCCGGCAGTTGCGTGGTCGCCGCGCAAGGCGGCTTCAAGATCCCGACCGAGCGCGGTTCGGTGCATTACGAGGCAGAAATCGCCGTGTTGCTGGGTAAGTCACTGTCCACGCACCCCAGCGAGGAAGAGGTGCTGGACGCCATATCCGGCTACGCCCCGGCCCTGGACCTGACCCTGCGCGACGTGCAGGCCAAACTGAAGGAAAAAGGCCTGCCATGGGAGCTGGCCAAGAGCTTCGACGGTGCCTGCGTACTGCCGCCGTTCGTCTCGGCTGCCAGCTTCCCGGACGTGACCGACATCCCGGTACGGCTGACGGTGAACGGCGAAGTACGCCAGGACGGCAACAGCGCAATGATGCTCAACCCTATCGTGCCGATGATTCAGCACATGGCCGCGCATTTTTCGCTGCTGGCGGGGGATGTGATCCTCACCGGCACCCCGGCGGGCGTGGGGCCGTTCAATGTCGGTGACGAGCTGGTGCTGGAGCTGCCGGGTGTCAGCCGCTTCGAAAGCCGGGTGCTCTGAGCCCTGTGGGGGCGGCCTTGCGTCGCGAAAGGGCCGCAGAGCGGCCCCGGCAATAGGTGCTTGACGCATGAATCCCGGGGGCGCTTGGCACCCCTTTCGCGACACAAGGCCGCTCCCACAAAGAATGCGCGTCCAGGCAGGATTTGGCGTTTTTTTCACACCCAATGCGGATAATGCGCGCATCTACGCCCACTGCTTCAGGACCCCTGCATGCCATCCCCCCCCAACGCCCCGGCAACCCCCAAGCGTCGTTTCTACCTGCGCTGGCCCTTTGGCCTGGCGGTGGCGGCGGTGATTGGCTACGGCGTGGCCATGGCGATGCACTGGGATGACCGTGGTGCGCTATGGCTGAAGGAAGGCTTTGAAAGCCGCGCCGAGCGTAGCGAAAGCGTATGGCTGCCGGATTATCAGGTAGACATCGATGCCAAGCCCCTGCCGGGCATGGACGATGACGAAGCGTCGGACGTGGCGTTCAACCCGCAGACCCAGACGCTGTTCGCGGTCATGGGCAAGAACCCGTTCCTGGTCGAACTGAGCCTGGACGGCGATGTGCTGCGCAAGATCCCGCTCAACGGCTGGAACAACCCGGAAGGCGTTGCCGTGCTGGAAGACGGTTACCTGGCCATCACCGACGAGCGCCTGCATGACCTGACCCTGGTCAAGGTGGACGGGCACACGGCGGTGCTCAACCACGCCGACTTCAAAAGCTATGACCTGGGGCAGTCGGTGAAAAGCAACAAAGGCTTCGAGGCCGTCGCCTGGGACCCGCTGCACCAGCGCCTGGTCATCGGCGAGGAGCGCCCGCCCAAGCTGTACACCTGGAACACCGATGGCCGCAGCCAGCTCAAGGGCGACAAGCAGCCGCTGCCAAGCGATCAGCTCGACTTGCGCAACCTCTCGGCGCTGGGTGTCGACCCGCGCACAGGCCACCTGTTGGTATTGTCGGCCGACTCCAACATGCTGCTGGAGCTGGACCAGCAGGGGCAGCAGGTCAGCTTCATGACTTTGCTCGGCGGGTTCAACGGCCTGCAAGGCACTATCCCGCGGGCCGAGGGGGTGGCGATGGACGACCAGGGCAACCTGTACATGGTCAGTGAGCCGGCATTGTTCTATCGCTTCAGAAAACCCTGAGCCAACAATCCGCTTTTTCGGATGCTGGCATTAAGCTTTATTTCAGTCATTCATGGTTAGATTCGCCATCCTTGTGCCGAGTCTGCCTGTATGCGTGGTTTTGTTCGTCTATCCCTGGTAATAGCCGTTGTCTGCCTGTGCCTGCTCGGCTGGGCCGGGCATGAGTTCCGCCTTTACGAGCGCGCCTGGTTCAACCTCAAGACCTGGTGGCAGCCCGCCGAGCAGAGCATGGGCCTGGAGCGCTACCGGGTGGTGCTGGAAGCGCAGCCTATCGAAGGGTTGAACGACGATATATCGGCGCTGACCTACGACCCTGACCGCAAGACCCTGTTTACCGTCACCAACGCCCGTTCGGAGTTGATCGAGCTGTCGCTGGACGGGCGCATCCTGCGCCGCGTGCCGCTGACGGGCTTCGGCGACCCGGAGGCCGTGGAGTATGTCGGGCCAAACAGCTATGTGATTTCCGACGAGCGTCAGCAACGGCTGATCCGGGTGCGCCTGGACGACGACACGTTGTTCCTCGATGCCGGCGATGCCGAGCAGCTCAGCCTGGGTATTGGCCTGAACGGCAACAAAGGCTTCGAAGGCCTGGCCTACGACTCAGCGGGCAAGCGCCTGTTCGTGGCCAAGGAACGCGACCCGATGCTCATCTACGAGGTCCATGGCTTCCCGCATGACAACCCGGAAAGGCCCTATGCCGTGCATGTAGTACAGGACCGCAAGCGCGATTCACGGTTGTTCGTGCGGGACTTGTCGAGCTTGCAGTTCGATGAGCGCAGTGGGCACCTGCTGGCATTGTCCGACGAGTCGCGGCTGTTGCTGGAGCTGGATATCGAGGGCAGGCCGCTGAGTACCCTGTCGCTGCGCAAGGGCTACCAGGGCTTGCAGGCGACCGTACCGCAGGCGGAGGGGATTGCGATGGACGAGGCGGGAACCCTTTATCTGGTCAGTGAGCCGAACCTGTTCTATGTGTTCAAGCAGCCGGCTGACTGATCGTCTGTCAGGGCCCTTCGCGGGTAAACCCGCACGGGGATCGCATCAGGGCTGGCAGGTGTTTGCCACAAGGTA
>NZ_AEWE02000104.1:0-22444 GCF_000190455.2 Pseudomonas sp. TJI-51 | reverse complement strand
TTGTGTCGCGATGGGCTGCAGAGCAGCCCCAGGGGTGAGCACACATGCACACCCCTGGGGCTAACCAGGCAAACGATCAGCCCTTGACGGAAACCTTGGGCTTTTTCAGCAAATGCGAGAACACCGCATGCAGGTCGTCCGAGGCGCTTTCCTCGTCCAGGTTCAGCTTGCTGTCGATGTGGTCCATGTGGTGCATCATCAGGCTCACCGCCTGCTGGGCATCGCGCGCCTCGATGGCGTCGATCAGCTGCATGTGTTCGTCATACGAGCAGTGCGAGCGCGTGCCGCTTTCGTACTGGGCAATGATCAGCGAGGTCTGCGACACCAGGCTGCGCTGGAAGCTGACCAGCGGCGCATTGCCCGCTGCCTCGGCCAACTTGAGGTGGAACTCGCCGGACAGGCGGATACCCGCACCACGGTCGCCGCGCGAGAAGCTGTCACGCTCTTCACGCACCATCTGTCGCAGCTCGTTCAGTTGCTCGGCGGTGGCATGCTGCACGGCCAGTTCGGTAATGGCCCGTTCTACCATGCGCCGCGAGAAGAACACCTGGCGCGCCTCTTCAACGGTCGGGCTCGCCACCACGGCGCCGCGGTTGGGCCGCAGCAAGACCACGCTCTCGTGAGCCAGCCGAGACAGGGCGCGGCGGATGATGGTGCGGCTGACGCCGAAGATTTCGCCCAGCGCTTCCTCGCTCAACTTGGTGCCCGGGGCCAGCCGCTGTTCAAGAATCGCCTCGAAAATATGCGCGTAGACGATGTCGTCCTGGGTACCGCTGCGGCCGGCCTTGCCGATCCGTGCAGGTTTCTTCAGAGGTTGCAGCTGTTCGTTCATGGGCTCTCGAGGCACGAAGAGAAAGTATGGCGCCATTGTACACAGGCTGAGGCGATTCCGCAGGGGGCGTTTTCGCTATATAGCCGTTGTACGACGCATTGCGCACACAAAACATAAAACATTATTTGCATTCTTTGTACACAAAAGCATAATCCATCGAGCAACTTCTTGACCCATAAGTCAACAAAACGGTCGGACGTCTGCCTCACCTCGCGGGGTCACCAAGTGCATGGCGCAGGAACTGGCCCCCACAACAACAAGAAAGACTTGAGGAGTACACGCTGTGGAAAGCCGCAAATCCGAAGCCCCTACGCTGGATCTTGCCCCGCCGCTCGAAACGAGTTGGCTGGAGCGGATTTTCAAACTCAAGCAACACGGCAGCACCGTCAAAACCGAACTGATCGCCGGGGTGACCACCTTCATCACCATGGCCTACATCATCTTCGTCAACCCCAACATCATGGCCGACGCCGGCATCGACCATGGCGCCGCCTTCGTCGCCACCTGCATCGCCGCGGCGCTGGGTTGCCTGCTGATGGGCCTGTACGCCAACTGGCCGGTGGGCCTGGCGCCAGGCATGGGGCTCAACGCCTTCTTCACCTACACCGTGGTCGGCACCATGGGTTACAACTGGGAAACCGCGCTGGGGGCCGTTTTCGTTTCGGGCGTGCTGTTCATGTTCCTGACCTTGTCGAAAGTGCGCGAATGGCTGCTAAACAGCATCCCGGTCAGCCTGCGCCATGCCATGGGGGCCGGCGTCGGATTGTTTCTCGGGCTGATCGGCCTGAAAACCGCCGGCATCATCGTCGACAGCCCCGCCACCCTGATCAAGCTGGGCTCGCTGCATGAGCCCGGGCCACTGCTGGCGGCGGTGTGCTTCCTGCTGATCGCCATTCTCAGCTACAAGCGCGTGTTCGGCGCGATCCTGATCAGCATCATCGGCGTGACCCTGGCAGGCTGGGGGCTAGGCCTGGTGAAATTTGGCGGGGTGATGTCGATGCCGCCGAGCCTGGCACCGACCTGGATGGCGATGGACGTGGCGGGCGTGTTCAACGTCAGCATGATCAGCGTGGTGCTGGCGTTCCTGTTCGTGCACATGTTCGATACGGCCGGCACGCTGATGGGTGTGGCCCAGCGGGCGAATCTGGTAGCACCGGACGGGCGTATCGAGAACCTGTCGCGGGCGTTGAAGGCCGACAGTGCATCGAGTGTGTTCGGTGCGGTGGTGGGTGTACCGCCAGTGACCAGCTATGTGGAAAGTGCTGCCGGGGTTGCGGCAGGTGGCCGCACCGGCCTGACGGCGGTGGTGGTCGGTTTGCTGTTTGTGGCGGCGATGTTCTTTGCCCCACTGGCCGGGATGATCCCAGCTTACGCAACTGCAGGCGCGCTGATCTACGTGGCCATGCTGATGATGGGCAGCATGGCGCACATCCATTGGGACGAGGCTACCGACAGCATTCCGGCAATTGTCACGGTGATCATGATGCCGTTGACCTTCTCGGTCGCCGATGGCATCGCCCTGGGCTTCATCAGCTATGTGGCATTGAAGGCAGGTACCGGCAAGTACAAGGAAATCTCCGCCAGCCTGTGGGTGCTGTGCGCGATCTTCATTGCCAAGTTCGTGTTCCTTTAACCTACATAGTTTCAAAAGGGCGCCTCCGCGCCCTTCTTCATTACAGATACCCCTACTTTAGCGAGTGCTTCAGCCTGACACTTTTATCAGGTGCCGGGGGCGCAGGGAAATGATAAACATGGTGCACCCTCAATGACGGTAGGGCCGGAGATAGCTCCTATGCACATTGTGCCTGCTGCACGCAACTACACCCCTTGTGGTTACAGTGTACTCAGTGGCGATTTACTAGGCTATAACGGCCATTTTCAAGATCCCGTATCAGGTCTGTATCCGCTCGGCCAAGGCTATCGCCATTTCAGCCCTCAGCTCGGACGGTTCTACAGCCCAGACGACAGAAGTCCTTTTGGCAGAGGCGGATTGAATGCGTACGCCTACTGCCAAGGAGACCCTGTCAATCGAATTGATCGCGACGGACATTCATTTATTAATGCGGTTTTGGGTGCGTTCACCCTTAAGAAAAATAGAACACCCGGCAGCGCGCCACAGGTAAACCCACCACTCACGGCCCCCAGCCAACAGCCCCATACAACTGTGGTAAACCCTGAAAATGTCATTACTCCCCCAAGCAAAAGCAACGTGACCATCAGCTGGTCGGGCGTGCAATACAATCTGCATCCAGGTGACATCTGGGGCATGGCTAAAGAAATGAAATTCAGCGTTGGTTCTGGCGGATTGCAAGTTAACTTACCAATGAACGCAGTTCTGCCTGGCACGCCCAACTCTGGAATTACGCTGAATCGCAGCGGGCTAAATATTCATCTCGACCACCGGGACGCTATCAAATTGGCTTTTTCGGTAGCGCTCAACACGCCCGCAGCCGGCTCGATCCCTGTACCCTTTGACTTAAGAATCAATAATCTCCAAGTAGGTCTGCGTGCAACAAGCATCCGGTGTTCTTACAGCGACCTTCTCGGCATGACTGCAAAGGCCGCCAAGCGAAACAGGTAAAGCCGGGAAAAAAAGCGTACTACGGACGAAAAAAAGCCCGCCAGTGTGAGAGCGGGCCAAAGGACCTACGAAGATTCTTCTAGCGACCAACTAGCTTCCACGGTAGGTCGAATAGCTGTACGGCGAGATCAACAGCGGCACGTGGTAGTGCTCCTGCTGCTCGTCGATGCCAAAGCGCAGCACCACAACATCCAGGAACGCCTGGGCCGGCAGTTGCACACCGCGGGCGCGGTAGTAGTCGCCTGCGCTGAACTGCAGCTGGTAGACGCCAGTGCGGTAGTCGTCGCCTTGCAACAGCGGCGCGTCGACGCGGCCATCGCTGTTGGTCAGGGCGGTGTTCACCAGCTCCAGTTGCTGGCCTTCGACACGGTACAGCTCGACCTTGATCGAGCTGCCCGGGCAGCCATGCGCGGCATCCAGTACGTGTGTGGTCAAACGTCCCATTGCGTGTCGCCTCTTGTTCAATCTGTGGGCAAGAAATACTCGCCAGCGCACCCAAACAGGGCCTGCGGCAGGCGCGAATGAGGCTATTAAGACATTCCACTGCAAAATTGTACACAATTTTTTGGACCCAGCCGTCGCACCCCACCGCACCTTGCCCACAAACGACCCAGCAGTCGCGAATAAAGGCGGGATAGCGACGCCCACTTCATTATCTGACCAATCAGGCAGGTTTCTTGCACTGTATTTCTTGCTGGCAGTGAAGCGACAAAAGGGCAGAAATGCGGAAAAACAGGCTTACAAAAGATTTCATAAGTTGTATACAATCAGCCCATCCGGTGGTGCGACATCCCGACGCGGCCCGCCCACCCCCCGCACCAACGCACAAGAAGGAAGACTGCAGTGAGCGCTGACTATCCTCGCGACCTGATCGGTTACGGCAACAACCCTCCTCACCCGCAATGGCCGGGCAACGCTCGCATCGCGCTGTCTTTCGTGCTCAATTACGAGGAAGGTGGCGAACGCAACATCCTGCACGGCGACAAGGAGTCCGAAGCGTTCCTCTCCGAAATGGTTGCTGCCCAGCCGCTGCAAGGCCAGCGCAACATGAGCATGGAGTCGCTGTATGAGTACGGCAGCCGTGCCGGTGTATGGCGCCTGCTCAAGCTGTTCAAGGACAGCGGCGTCCCGCTCACCATCTTTGCCGTGGCCATGGCCGCCCAGCGCCACCCCGACGTGATCCGCGCCATGGCCGAAGCTGGCCACGAGATCTGCAGCCACGGCTACCGCTGGATCGACTACCAGTACATGGATGAGGCCCAGGAGCGCGAGCACATGCTCGAAGCCATCCGCATCCTCACCGAAATCACCGGTGAACGCCCAGTGGGCTGGTACACCGGCCGCACCGGCCCGAACACCCGCCGCCTGGTGATGGAGGAAGGTGGCTTCCTCTACGACAGCGACACCTACGACGACGACCTGCCCTACTGGGAGCCGAACAACCCGACCGGCAAGCCGCACCTGGTGATCCCCTACACCCTGGACACCAACGACATGCGCTTCACCCAGGTGCAGGGTTTCAACTGTGGCGAGCAGTTCTTCCAGTACCTGAAAGACGCGTTCGACGTGCTTTATGCCGAAGGCGCCGAAGCGCCGAAGATGCTCTCCATCGGCCTGCACTGCCGCCTGGTCGGCCGCCCGGCGCGCCTGGCTGCGCTCAAGCGCTTCATCGACTACGCCAAGAGCCACGAGCAGGTCTGGTTCGCCCGTCGCGTGGACATCGCCCGCCACTGGCACACCACCCACCCGTACAAGAAAGAGAACGCCTGATGACCGCCTTCAAGACCCTCAAGCCCTCCGCCCTGGACCGCGACGCCTTCGTCGAGGTATTCGCCGACATCTACGAGCACTCGCCGTGGGTCGCCGAAAAAGCCTACGACCTGGGCCAGTTGGGTGAACTGGACGAAGTCGAGGTACTGCACCAGCGCATGAGCGATATCCTGCTCAGCGCCAGTCACACTGACCAGCTGGCACTGATCAATGCTCACCCGGACTTGGCCGGCAAGGCCGCCATTCAGGGCGAGCTCACCGCATCGAGCACCAACGAACAGGCCGGCGCCGGTATCCACCAGTGCACCGCCGAAGAGTTCGCCCGTTTCACCGAGCTGAACGATGCCTACAAGGCCAAGTTCCAGTTCCCGTTCATCATGGCGGTAAAAGGCAGCAACCGGCACCAGATACTCGCCGCGTTCGAAAAGCGCATCCACAACGACAGCGAGGCCGAATTCAAGGAAGCCTTGGCGCAGATCAACCTGATCGCCCTGTTCCGCCTGCTGCAGCTGTAAGCGGCAGCCGACCCCCATTCAGTACAACGAACATAAAAGAGAGACCCGCATGCGCACCCTGATGATCGAGCCCCTGACCAAAGAAGCCTTCGCTCCCTTCGGCGACGTGATCGAAACCGACGGCAGCGACCACTTCATGATCAACAATGGCTCGACCATGCGCTTTCACAAGCTCGCCACGGTCGAGACCGCCGAGCCTGAAGACAAGGCGATCATCAGCATCTTCCGCGCCGATGCGCTGGACATGCCGCTGACCGTACGCATGCTGGAACGCCACCCGCTGGGCAGCCAGGCTTTCATCCCGCTGCTCGGCAACCCCTTTCTGATCGTGGTCGCGCCCATTGGCGATGCACCTGTATCAGGCTTGGTCCGTGCCTTCCGCAGTAATGGCAGGCAGGGCGTTAATTACCATCGCGGCGTCTGGCACCACCCGGTGCTGACGATCGAAAAGCGGGATGACTTCCTGGTGGTTGATCGCAGCGGTTCTGGCAACAACTGCGATGAGCATTACTTCACCGAGGAACAGATGCTGATCCTCAATCCCCACCAATAAGAAAAGGTCGGTCATCGTTCTCGGTGATCGGCAGAGGTACATACTGTGGAAGCACACCTTCACGAATGGCTGAACCTGAGCATTCGCTGGGTTCACATGATCACCGGCGTAGCCTGGATCGGTGCATCGTTCTACTTCGTCTGGCTGGAGAACCACCTGAACCGAAGCAACCCGCGCGATGGGTTGTCGGGTGATCTCTGGGCGATTCACGGCGGTGGTATCTACCACCTGGAGAAATACAAGCTCGCCCCCCCGAAAATGCCCGAGAACCTGCACTGGTTCAAATGGGAAGCCTACTTCACCTGGATGTCCGGTATCGCCCTGCTGTGCGTGGTGTTCTACTGGAACCCGACGCTGTACCTGCTGGCCCCTGGCAGTACCCTCAGCGGTGCCGAAGGCGTGGCCATCGGTATCGGCTCGCTGGTCGCCGGCTGGTTCATCTACGACTTCCTGTGCGACTCGCCGCTGGGCAAGAAGCCGGCGTTGCTCGGTGCCGTGCTGTTCGTGCTGATCATCGCCGCCTGCTGGGGCTTCAGCCTGGTGTTCAGCGGCCGCGGTGCCTACCTGCACACCGGCGCGATCATCGGCACCATCATGGTCGGCAACGTGTTCCGCATCATCATGCCGGCCCAGCGCCAGCTGGTGGCCGCGATCGAGAACAACCAGACGCCCGACCCGGTACTGCCGGCCAAAGGCCTGTTGCGCTCGCGTCACAACAACTACTTCACCCTGCCGGTGCTGTTCATCATGATCAGCAACCACTTCCCGAGCACCTACGGTAGCCAGTACAACTGGCTGATCCTGGCCGGTATCGCGGTAGCTGCGGTGCTGATCCGCCACTACTTCAACACCCGCCACGACAGCAACAAGTACGCCTGGACCTTGCCTGTCGGTGCCCTGGCAATGATTTGCCTGGCCTACGTCACCGGCCCCAAACCGATGGCAGTGAGCCCTGAGCAGGCCGCCGCGAAGATCGAGTACCAGCCTCTGCCGGCTACGGCTGTGGGTGGCAAGACCGCTGCCGAGCAACGCGCCGAAGAGGCCGCCAAGGCCGCCGCAGCGCCTGCCGAAGCCCCGGCCCAGGCTACGGCCCAGGCCGGTGCTGGCGACTTCGACAAGATCCACAATGTCATCCAGGAACGCTGCACCGTGTGCCACTCGGCCAAGCCGACCAGCCCACTGTTCAGCGCCGCGCCTGCCGGCGTGATGTTCGACACCCCGCAGCAGATCCAGGCCCAGGCCGCGCGCATTCAGGCGCAGGCAGTGGCCAGCCAGATCATGCCGCTGGGCAACATCACCCAGATGACCACCGAGGAGCGCAAGCTGGTCGGTGACTGGATCGCCAAGGGCGCCCAGGTCAACTGATCGAGCCACAAGCGTCAAGCTGCAAGCCTCAAGCTGTACGTAGTAGGAAGCAAGCATCGAGTGCCAGGCTCCAGTGCGGATACCAAGCTTTTTCTTGAAGCTTGCCGCTTGGAGCTTGGCACTTGGATCCGAGAATAAAAACAAAACTCGAGGTGCTGCATGTCCGAGTCCCGCAAGGCGTACATACCCGTTGCGCCACCGCGCGAACCCTTGCCCCTGTTCCAACTGTTCCTGGTTGGCCTGCAACACGTTTTGCTGATGTACGGTGGCGCCATCGCTGTGCCGCTGATCATTGGCCAGGCCGCCGGGCTGTCCCGTGAAGAAGTCGCTTTCCTGATCAACGCCGACCTGCTGGTCGCTGGCGTCGCCACCATCATCCAGTCGTTCGGTATCGGCCCGGTGGGCATCCGCATGCCAGTGATGATGGGTGCCAGTTTCGCAGCCGTGGGCAGCATGGTGGCCATGGCCGGCATGCCCGGTGTAGGCCTGCAGGGGATCTTCGGCGCGACCATCGCCGCCGGCTTCTTCGGCATGCTGATCGCACCGTTCATGTCCAAGGTCGTGCGCTTCTTCCCACCACTGGTCACCGGAACGGTGATCACCTCGATTGGCCTGTCGCTGTTCCCGGTAGCGGTCAACTGGGCCGGCGGCGGCCAGGATGCCAGTACGTTCGGCTCGCCGATCTACCTGCTGGTGGCCGGCCTGGTGCTGGCCGTGATCCTGCTGATCAACCGCTTCATGCGCGGCTTCTGGGTCAATGTGTCGGTGCTGGTTGGCATGGGCCTGGGCTACGTGCTGGCCGGCACCATCGGCATGGTCGACCTGTCAGGCCTGAGTGAAGCGCCGTGGTTGCAGGTGGTGACGCCCCTGCACTTCGGCATGCCGACTTTCAGCCTGGCACCGATCCTGTCCATGTGCCTGGTGGTGGTGATCATCTTCGTCGAGTCCACGGGCATGTTCCTGGCCCTGGGCAAGGTGACCGACCGCGAAGTCACCCCAGGCATGCTCCGCCGCGGCCTGCTGTGCGATGCCGGTGCCTCGTTCATCGCCGGCTTTTTCAACACCTTCACCCACTCGTCGTTCGCCCAGAACATCGGCCTGGTGCAAATGACCGGGGTCCGCTGCCGCTTTGTCACCATCGTGGCCGGCGCCCTGCTGATTCTGCTCAGCCTGCTGCCCAAGGCAGCGTTTCTGATCGCATCGATCCCGCCCGCGGTACTGGGTGGGGCGTCGATCGCCATGTTCGGCATGGTGACCGCTACCGGGATCAAGATCCTCCAGGAAGCCGACATCGGCGACCGCCGCAACCAGTTGCTGGTTGCGGTAAGCGTGGGCTTCGGCCTGATCCCCGTGGTGCGCCCGGAGTTCTTCGCGCAGATGCCGCAGTGGATGGAGCCCATCACCCACAGTGGCATCGCCATGGCCACGGTCAGCGCCCTGGTGTTGAACGTGCTGTTCAACATTCTGGGCGGTGCCGACCGCGCGGTGCACAACGACGCCTGTCACCAGCACTGAGGCAAAACCCCTTCGAGTGAACGGGAGCGGCCTGTTGCCGCTCCGGTCTCGAACCGTCGTAGACGCTACACCGTCGGCCCGCCGGAATGGGCCGCCCGGGGCACCTGCACGCCAAAAAAACCCAAAAAAAACAATAAGTCCGGGAAGCACAACATGAAACGCATCACCACGTCCCTCTTGCTGGGCAGCAGCTTGCTGGCTACCGTTCCTGCCCACGCGGGCGAATGGCTGCAATGGCACGGCGAAAGCCTGACCTACCTGTACGGCAAGGACTTCAAGGTCAACCCCAGCATCCAGCAAACGGTTACCTTCGAGCACGCCAACAAATGGAAGTACGGCGACACTTTCATGTTCGTCGACAAGATTTTCTACAACGGCAAAGCAGACGCCAGCAAGGGCGTGACCACCTACTACGGTGAGTTCAGCCCGCGCCTGTCATTCGGCAAGATCTTCGACCGCAAACTGGCGTTCGGCCCGGTCAAGGATGTGTTGCTGGCCATGACCTACGAACGTGGCGAAGGCGACAACGAGGCCTACCTGATCGGCCCCGGCTTCGACCTGGCCATCCCGGGCTTCAACTACTTCACCCTCAACTTCTATGTGCGCAACACCGAGGGCAGCCGCCCCGGGGACAATGTGTGGCAGATCACCCCCGCCTGGTCGTACACCCTGCCGGTGGGCAAGTCCGACATCCTGATCGATGGTTACATGGACTGGGTGACCGACAACGACCAGACCCGCCGTGGCACCTACCACGCCAACCTGCACTTCAACCCGCAGGTCAAATATGACCTGGGCAAGGCCCTGAACCTGGGGGCGAAGCAGCTTTATGTGGGCTTCGAGTACAGCTACTGGAAGGACAAGTACGGCATCGACAGCCGCGGCAACCTGGACAGCAACCAGAGCGTGGCGAGCGCGCTGATCAAGGTACACTTCTAAGAAGTTGACCAAACGCACAAGTTTGATTCACAGCGCTCCAGGACGGAGCACTTGAGGCGCGGCGCGCAAGCCAGTAATCTGCGCGCCCCCTCGATCAGGGCAGAACGGATTCTGCCTGCGTTTACTGACCGCTCAGTCAATGAATACGGGCGGTTGGCGAACGTGTTGCCAGCCTGAAAGACCCTTTTCATCCGTTCAGAACGAAGTCGAGCAGGAAGGTTTTGCCAACCCGGAAAAGTTGGCCCAACCCTTGCCAAACAGCTGTGGCCTATCGAAAAAAGCTGACTCAAAAGACAAAAAGCGCCAACAACGAGCGTAGACAACAGATCAAACAAGGGAGCGACACTCGCAATGCGTACCATCAACAGCCTGATCCTTGCTGGCGGCCTGCTGGCCTGCGGCACCACCTTCGGCGGTGACTTGCTGCAATGGCAGAACAACAGCCTGACCTACCTGTGGGGCAAGAACTTCAAGGTCAACCCGCCAACCCAGCAAACCGTGACCTTCGAACATGCCGATGGCTGGAAGTACGGCGACAACTTCATCTTTGTCGACAAGATCTTCTACCAGGGCCAGAAGGACGAGGGCAACGGCCCGAACACCTACTATGGCGAGATCAGCCCACGCCTGTCGTTTGGCAAGATCTTCGACCAGAAGCTGGAGTTCGGCCCGGTCAAAGACGTGCTGCTGGCCATGACCTACGAGTTTGGCGAGGGTGATACCGAGTCGTACCTGATCGGCCCGGGCTTCGACCTGGCCATCCCCGGTTTCGACTACTTCCAGCTGAACTTCTACAACCGCACCACCGACGGCAGCCGTGCCGGCGACAATGTGTGGCAGATCACGCCGGTGTGGTCGTATACCATCCCGGTCGGGGATTCCGACGTACTGATCGACGGCTTCATGGACTGGGTGGTCGACAACGACCAGAACCGCCGTGGCACCTACCACGCCAACCTGCACTTCAACCCGCAGATCAAGTACGACCTGGGCAAGGCGCTGCACTTTGGCGAGAAGCAGTTGTACGTGGGTGTGGAGTATGACTACTGGAAGAACAAGTACGGCATCAAGGACAGCGATGCCTTCACCACCGACCAGAACACCATGAGCTTCCTGGTCAAGGTGCACTTCTGACCTGAGCCCTCGGGGCCGCGCTGCGGCCCATTCGCGGGCACGCCCGCTCCCACAGGGTCCGCGCTCCGCCCAAGGCAGACACTGTACCTGTGGGAGCGGGCGTGCCCGCGAACCGGCGCAACGCCCCGGCCATGCGCACTAGCTGGCCGGCCGAACCGCCCGCCACAACTTGCCGGCCACCGCCACCACCGCCAGCACCACGGCCCCGGCCACCACCCCGGCCACGCCATTGAGCAACGCCACGGTAAGCCCACCACCGCGCCCCTCGCTGAACGCTTCGACCGCGTGATGCAGCGGCGCGATGCCATGCACCAGAATCCCGCCACCCACCAGGAACATCGCCGCCGTGCCGACCACCGACAGGCCTTTCATCATGTAGGGTGCCGCGCGCAATATGCCATTGCCTACCGCCTGAGCCACGCCCGACGCCCGCTTGGTCATCCACAGCCCGAGGTCGTCCAGTTTGACAATGCCGCCCACCACCCCGTAAACGCCCAAGGTCATTACCACCGCGATGCCCGACAGCACGATCACCTGCTGTGGCAGCGGCGAGTCGGCGACGATGCCCAGGGTAATGGCGATGATTTCCGCCGACAGGATGAAGTCGGTACGCACAGCCCCTTTGATCTTGGCTTTCTCATACGCCACCAGGTCGACATTGGCATCGGCCACAGCCTGTTTGCGCGCAGCCTTTTGCGCCTCGTCGTCTTCTTTGCTGTGCAAGAACTTGTGCGCCAGCTTCTCGAAGCCCTCGAAGCACAGATACGCGCCACCCAGCATCAGCAAGGGCGTGACCGCCCAAGGGATGAAAGCGCTGATCAGCAGGGCCGCCGGTACCAGAATGGCCTTGTTCATCAACGAACCCTTGGCCACCGCCCACACCACCGGCAGTTCACGATCAGCCCGCACACCCGTCACCTGCTGGGCATTGAGCGCCAGGTCATCGCCCAGCACGCCTGCGGTTTTTTTTGCTGCCACTTTGGTCATCAGCGAAACATCGTCCAGCAACGTGGCGATATCGTCGATCAGTACCAGTAGACTGCTTCCTGCCATGTTTGCCTGCATCCGAATGAGTAATTGCCCAGAATTCTAGCCCAAAGCCGCTGCCTTGAGCGCCCGTCGGGCCCGGTGCTACCATGCCCGATCCCTCTTAGAGGTGGCCAGACACGAGGAAGATCCCTGACCATGAGCACCATTCGCGAGCGCAACAAGGAATTGATCCTGCGCGCAGCCAGCGAGGAATTCGCCGACAAGGGCTTCGCGGCCACCAAGACCAGCGATATTGCGGCCAAGGCCGGCTTGCCCAAGCCGAACGTGTATTACTATTTCAAGTCCAAGGACAACCTCTACCGCGAGGTGCTGGAAAGCATCATCGCGCCGATCATGCAGGCGTCCACGCCGTTCAATGCCGACGGTGACCCGAAAGAAGTGCTGAGCGCCTACATTCGCTCGAAAATCCGCATTTCCCGCGACTTGCCCCATGCCTCCAAGGTATTTGCCAGCGAGATCATGCACGGTGCCCCGCACCTGTCACCGAACCAGGTGGCGCAGTTGAACGAGCAGGCCCGGCACAACATCGAGTGCATCCAGCGCTGGATCGACAACGGGCAGATCGCCCATGTAGATGCGCACCACCTGATGTTCAGCATCTGGGCGGCCACCCAGACCTATGCCGATTTCGACTGGCAGATTTCTGCAGTGACCGGCAAGGCCAAGCTGGCCGACAGCGATTATGACGCAGCAGCCGAGACCATCATCCGCATGGTGCTCAAGGGCTGTGAGCCCGAGCTGGCCTGACAGGGCCAGTGGGGCTGCTTTGCAGCCCTTTCGCGACACAAGGCCGCTCCTACAGGGTCACGCGATTCCCCGTAGGAGCGGCCTTGTGTCGCGAAAGGGCCGCAACGCGGCCCCGGCTATCTTGAGCTTTACGCCGCTACTCCGGCATCCGCCAGCAACCCCACCTCCTCGATCGCACTGATCGCGCACTGTTCGTCGATATCCGACGTATCGCCGCTGATCCCGACAGCACCCAGTACCTTGCCGTCCTGATCACGAATCAGCACGCCCCCCGGCGCCGGCACCACCGGCCGTTCACCCATCCCGTTCAGCGCGGCAAAAAACGCCGGCCGCTGCTGCGCATCCAGCGCCAGCAAGCGCGAGCCCTTGCCCAGGGCTATCGCACCCCAGGCTTTGCCGGTGGCCACTTCCGGGCGGATCAGGCTGGCGCCATCTTCGCGCTGCAGCGCCAGCAGGTGGCCGCCAGCATCCAGCACCGCCACGGTCAGCGGCGCCGCGTTGATCTTGCGGCCCGCCGCCAGCGCGGCGTTTACCAGCCCAACGGCGACTTTCAGGTTCAAAGCGTTCATGAAAAGGTCCTCTTCTTGTTGTGAGAAGCCCTGAGGGCAGTTGAAAACCGATGAACAAATAGAACACAACGAGGATTGTTTTTGTATACAATATTTTGAAACGATCGTATGCGATCACGCAAACTCCCGTTTTCATGGGCGCTCTGAGGAAAGCCAAGTCAACCGATGAAAACCCATTGACCTACAGCGCCAGGCGTGAATACACTCTACCGCAAAGCAAGTTGTATACAATTACAAAATCAATGAGGCACAAACCATGAGCAAAATGAGAGCAATCGATGCAGCCGTTCTGGTCATGCGCCGTGAAGGTGTAGATACCGCGTTCGGCATCCCGGGGGCTGCCATCAATCCGCTGTACTCGGCCCTGAAGAAAGTCGGTGGCATCGATCACGTCCTCGCTCGCCACGTCGAAGGTGCCTCGCACATGGCCGAGGGCTACACCCGCGCCAACCCGGGCAACATCGGTGTGTGCATCGGCACCTCCGGCCCTGCCGGCACCGACATGGTCACCGGCTTGTACAGTGCCTCGGCCGACTCCATTCCTATTCTCTGCATCACTGGTCAGGCCCCGCGTGCGCGCCTGCACAAGGAAGACTTCCAGGCTGTCGATATCACCAGCATCGTCAAGCCGGTGACCAAGTGGGCGACCACGGTGCTGGAGCCAGGCCAGGTGCCTTACGCCTTCCAGAAAGCCTTCTACGAAATGCGCACCGGCCGCCCAGGCCCGGTGCTGATCGACCTGCCGTTCGACGTGCAGATGGCCGAAATCGAATTCGACATCGACGCCTACGAGCCGCTGGCCATCAACAAACCTGCCGCCACCCGCGTGCAGGCCGAAAAAGCCCTGGCCATGCTCAATGACGCCGAGCGCCCGCTGCTGGTCGCCGGCGGCGGCATCATCAACGCCGACGCCAGCGACAAACTGGTGGCGTTCGCTGAACTGACCGGCGTACCGGTAATCCCGACCCTGATGGGCTGGGGCACCATGCCGGACGACCACGCGCAGATGGTCGGCATGGTCGGCCTGCAGACGTCGCACCGCTACGGCAACGCCACCCTGCTCAAGTCGGACCTGGTGTTCGGTATCGGTAACCGCTGGGCCAACCGCCACACCGGCTCCGTGGACGTCTACACCGAGGGCCGCAAATTCGTCCACGTGGACATCGAACCGACCCAAATCGGCCGCGTGTTCACCCCGGACCTGGGGATCGTTTCCGACGCTGGCAAGGCGCTGGACGTACTCCTGGAAGTCGCCCGCGAATGGCAAGCCGCTGGCAAGCTGAAATGCCGCAAGGCCTGGCTGGAAGACTGCCAGCAGCGCAAGGCCAGCCTGCAGCGCAAGACCCACTTCGACAATGTGCCGGTCAAGCCGCAGCGCGTGTACGAAGAAATGAACCAGGTGTTCGGCAAGGACACCTGCTACGTCAGCACCATTGGCCTGTCGCAGATTGCGGGCGCGCAGTTCCTGCACGTGTACAAGCCACGCCACTGGATCAACTGCGGCCAGGCCGGCCCGCTGGGCTGGACCATCCCTGCGGCACTGGGCGTGGTCAAGGCTGATCCGCAGCGCAAGGTCGTGGCGCTGTCGGGTGACTACGACTTCCAGTTCATGATCGAAGAGCTGGCGGTGGGCGCACAGTTCAACCTGCCGTACGTTCATGTGCTGGTGAACAACGCCTACCTGGGCCTGATCCGCCAGGCGCAGCGTGGCTTCGACATGGATTACTGTGTACAACTGGCGTTCGAGAACATCAACTCGACCGACGCTGCCACCTACGGCGTTGACCACGTGGCCGTGGTCGAAGGCCTGGGCTGCAAGGCCCTGCGCGTGTTCGAACCGGCCGAGATCGCCCCTGCCCTGATCAAGGCGCAGAAGATGGCCGAAGAGTTCCGCGTACCGGTGGTGGTCGAGGTGATTCTCGAGCGCGTCACCAACATTTCCATGGGCACCGAGATCAACGCGGTCAACGAATTCGAAGACTTGGCTCTGGTCGGCAACGACGCGCCAACCGCCATCTCGATGCTGGACTGATCGCCTGACGCCCCCAGGCATGCCCTGGGGGCCTTCACCGCAAGGAGACACCTATGCCTCGCTTCGCTGCCAACCTGTCCATGCTGTTCACCGAACAGGACTTCCTGGCCCGCTTCAAGGCTGCCGCCGATGCTGGCTTCAGCGGCGTCGAATACCTCTTCCCGTACGACTACAGCGCGGCTGAAATCAAGCAGCAGCTGGACGCCAACGGCCTGACCCAGGTGCTGTTCAACCTGCCAGCCGGTGACTGGGCCAAAGGCGAGCGCGGGATCACCTGCCACCCCGACCGCGTCGAAGAATTCCGCGCGGGGGTCGACAAGGCCATCGAATATGCCAAGGTGCTGGGCAATACCCAGGTCAACGCCCTGGCCGGCATTCGCCCACAAGGCCTGCAGTGTGCCGACGTGCGCAAGACCTTCGTCGCCAACCTCAAGTATGCCGCAGACAAACTCCAGGCCGCCGGCATCCGCCTGGTCATGGAAATGATCAACACCCGCGACATCCCTGGCTTCTACCTCAATACCACCCAGCAGGCCCTGGAAATTCAGGCCGAGGTAGGCAGCGACAACCTGTTCCTGCAGTACGACATCTACCACATGCAGATCATGGAAGGTGACCTGGCCCGGACCATGGAAGCCAACCTGAAGTCGATCAACCACATCCAGTTGGCCGACAACCCCGGCCGCAACGAGCCAGGCACCGGGGAGATCAACTACCGCTTCCTGTTCGAACACCTGGACCGCATCGGCTACCAGGGCTGGGTGGGCGCGGAATACAAACCGCTGACCACCACCGAAGCAGGCCTGGGCTGGCTGAAGACCCATAACGCAATCTGAACGGCTGAACGCTAGCGCCCTGTGAAACACGAAACCCTGTGGGAGCGGGCATGCCCGCGAACACCGGCATAGCCGGTGCCATCCACCGAGTCGCCTGTTTCGCGGGCATGCCCGCTCCCACAGCTTGAGACATCACAAATACAAAGAGGCATATTCTCATGGCTAAAATCGGTTTCATCGGCACCGGCATCATGGGCAAGCCCATGGCCCAGAACCTGCAAAAAGCAGGGCACAGCATTTTCGTTTCCACCCACCACGACGCCGCGCCAGCCGACCTGATCGCCGCCGGTGCAGTGGCCCTGGCCAACCCGAAAGAAGTGGCCCAGGAAGCCGAGTTCATCATCGTCATGGTGCCGGACACCCCACAAGTGGAAAGCGTGCTGTTCGGTGACAACGGCGTGGCCGAAGGCGTGGGCCCCAACAAGGTGGTGATCGACATGAGCTCGATCTCCCCTACCGCCACCAAATCCTTCGCCGAAAAAATCAAGGCCACCGGCGCCGCCTACCTGGACGCCCCGGTGTCCGGTGGCGAAGTAGGTGCCAAGGCCGCCACCCTGAGCATCATGGTTGGCGGCTGCCCGAACGCCTTCGAGCGCGCCCTGCCACTGTTCCAGGCCATGGGCAAGAACATCACCCGCGTGGGTGGCAACGGTGACGGCCAGACCGCCAAGGTGGCCAACCAGATCATCGTCGCCCTGAATATCCAGGCTGTCAGCGAAGCGCTGCTGTTCGCCGCCAAGAACGGCGCCGACCCGGCCAAGGTGCGTGAAGCGCTGATGGGTGGCTTTGCCTCGTCGAAAATCCTCGAGGTGCATGCCGAGCGCATGATCAAGGGCACCTTCGACCCGGGCTTCCGCATCAACCTGCACCAGAAGGACCTGAACCTGGCCCTGCAAGGCGCCAAGGAGCTGGGCATCAACCTGCCCAACACCTCCAATGCCCAGCAAGTGTTCAACACCTGCCAGGCCCTGGGTGGCGGCAACTGGGACCACTCGGCGCTGATCAAAGGCCTGGAGCACATGGCCAACTTCTCGATCCGCGACGAGAAATAAGCTTCAAGCTGTGAGCCTCAAGTGGCAAGCGACAAGCGACAAGCGACAAGCGACAAGCGACAAGCGAGAGCAGATCTGCTTTTGCTTGTAGCTTGTAGCTTGCAGCTCGCAGCTCGCAGCTGTGGAGACCGCCCCTGGTTCGGCCTGCACGGAGGCAGTTCCAGGGGCGTTTTTGATTGTGCAGAACAACAATAATTGGGAGCCTGCCATGTCGGTCGATCCGCAAAAAATTCTCCGCGACCTGTTCGACACAGCCATCGCCGCCGCCCACCCCCGTCAAGTTCTCGAACCCTACCTGCCCGCCGACCGTAGCGGCCGGGTCATCGTCATCGGCGCCGGCAAGGCCGCAGCCGCCATGGCCGAAGTGGTCGAGAAAAGCTGGCAGGGCGAAGTCTCCGGCCTGGTCGTCACCCGTTACGGCCACGGCGCCAACTGCCAGAAGATCGAGGTGGTCGAAGCCGCCCACCCGGTCCCGGATGCCGCCGGCCTGGCCGTGGCCAAGCGCGTGCTGGAACTGGTCAGCAACCTCAATGAAGAAGACCGCGTCATATTCCTGCTCTCCGGCGGTGGCTCTGCCCTGCTGGCCCTGCCCGCCGAGGGCCTGACCCTGGCCGACAAGCAGCAGATCAACAAAGCACTGCTGAAATCCGGCGCCACCATCGGCGAGATGAACTGCGTGCGCAAGCACCTCTCGGCGATCAAGGGCGGGCGCCTGGCCAAGGCTTGCTGGCCGGCAACGGTCTACACCTATGCCATCTCCGATGTACCCGGCGACCTCGCCACGGTAATCGCTTCCGGCCCCACCGTGGCCGACCCGAGCACCTCGGCCGATGCCCTGGCCATTCTCAAGCGCTACAACATCGAAGCGCCAAAAGCGGTGATCGACTGGCTCAACAACCCGGCCTCGGAAACCGTCAAGGCCGACGACCCGGCCCTGGCCCGCAGCCACTTCCAGCTGATTGCCAAGCCCCAGCAGTCGCTGGAAGCCGCCGCAGTCAAAGCTCGCCAGGCAGGCTTCAGCCCGCTGATCCTCGGCGACCTGGAAGGCGAATCGCGGGAAGTGGCCAAGGTGCATGCCGGCATCGCCCGGCAGATCGTGCTGCACGGCCAGCCGCTGAAGGCGCCCTGCGTGATCTTGTCCGGTGGCGAAACCACCGTGACCGTGCGCGGCAATGGCCGTGGCGGGCGCAATGCCGAGTTCCTGCTCAGCCTCACCGAAAGCCTGAAAGGGCTGCCGGGCGTGTACGCCTTGGCCGGTGACACCGACGGTATTGACGGCTCGGAAGAAAACGCCGGCGCCTTCATGACCCCGGCCAGTTACGCCTGCGCCGAAGCCCTGGGCCTGTCGGCCAGCGATGAGCTGGACAACAACAACGGCTATGGCTACTTCGCCGCGCTGGACGCACTGATCGTCACCGAGCCGACCCGCACCAACGTCAACGACTTCCGCGCCATCCTGATCCTCGAGACTGCCCAATCATGACGCCTGATAAAAAAGTGAAGATCCTCGCCACCCTCGGCCCGGCGATCGAAGGCATCGACGACATCCGCCAACTGGTCGAAGCGGGGGTGAACATCTTCCGCCTCAATTTCAGCCACGGCGAACACGCCGACCACGCCCTGCGCTACCAGTGGATCCGCGAAGTCGAGCAGCAGTTGAACTACCCCCTGGGTATTCTCATGGACCTGCAAGGGCCCAAGCTACGGGTCGGCCGCTTTGCCGAAGGCAAGGTCCAGCTGCAACGCGGCCAGGCCCTGCGCCTGGACCTGGACAACACCCCGGGCGATAACCACCGGGTCAACCTGCCGCACCCCGAGATCATCGCCGCCCTGGAGCCAGGCATGGACCTGCTGCTGGACGACGGCAAGCTGCGCCTGCGGGTAACCGCCAAGCACAGCGACGCGATCGACACCGAAGTGCTGAACGGTGGTGAGCTGTCGGACCGCAAGGGCGTCAACGTACCGCAAGCGGTGCTCGACCTCTCGCCGCTCACCGAAAAAGACCGCCGCGACCTGGCCTTCGGTCTGGAGCTGGGCGTGGACTGGGTCGCCCTGTCGTTCGTGCAGCGCCCTGAAGACATCGTTGAAGCGCGCCAGCTGATTGGCGGCCGCGCCTACCTGATGGCCAAAATCGAGAAACCGTCGGCAGTCGAGCATCTGCAAGCCATCGCCGAACTGGCCGACGCCATCATGGTGGCCCGTGGGGACCTGGGCGTGGAAGTGCCGGCCGAAAGCGTGCCGCAGATCCAGAAGCGCATCATTGGCACCTGCCGCCAGCTGGGCAAGCCAGTGGTGGTGGCCACGCAGATGCTCGAATCGATGCGTTTCTCGCCGGCACCGACCCGTGCCGAAGTCACCGACGTGGCCAACGCCGTGGCCGAGGGTGCCGACGCGGTGATGCTGTCGGCCGAAACTGCCTCGGGGGATTACCCGCTGGAGGCTGTGCAGATGATGAGCAAGATCATTCGCCAGGTCGAGAACGGCCCGGACTACCAGGCGCAGCTCGATGTCGGCCGGCCCAAGGCCGAAGCCACCGTGTCGGACGCCATCAGCTGCGCAATCCGCCGTATCAGCGGCATCCTCCCGGTGGCGGTGCTGGTCAACTACAGCGAGTCGGGCGCCTCCACCCTGCGCGCTTCGCGTGAACGGCCACGGGCACCGATCCTCAACCTTACGCCCAACCTGAACACCGCGCGGCGCCTGAGCGTGGCCTGGGGTGTGCACTCGGTGGTCAATGACCGCCTGCGCCAGGTGGATGAGGTGGTCTCCACGGCCCTGGAAATTGCCCAGGCACAAGGCATGGCCAGCCGGGGCGACACACTGCTGATCACTGCCGGGGTGCCGTTCGGCAAACCTGGGTCGACCAACACGCTGCGGATCGAAACACTGATCTAAGCCACTGCATAGCCCCTGTGGGAGCGGGCGTGCCCGCGAATGCGTCAGTCCAGGCAACTTCGTTGACCCTGCTGGCCCTTTCGCGGGCACGCCCGCTCCCACAGGGTCGGTGGTGAAGCAAAGAATCGCGGAAAACCGAGGCCCAAAGAGGCCCACCGCTCCCCATCCACTTCACTGACTGCCCCATGTACAGCAAACATTTCGTCAACCCGTGCCCCGACTGGGCCACGGCGTTACTCAACGGCTTCAGCCAGGTGCTGCTGCTGCGCAACCCCCTGTGCGGCCTGTGCTGCCTGCTGGCCATCCTGCTGACTGCGCCCGACCTGGTCGGCGGCGCCCTGCTCGGCGCCCTCGCCGGCCTGCTCACTGCCCAGCGCCGCGGCTACGACCGTGCCGACCGCCAGGCCGGGCTGTACTGCTACAACGGCGTACTCATCGGCATCCTGATCAGCGCCGTGCTGCCCTGGTCGGCCATCCTGCCGCCCTTGATCATTGCCGCTGGCGGCCTTTCGAGCATCATCACCCACCAATGGCGCAAGCGCGGCGGCAAGCTGCTGGTTGCCTATACCGCACCGTTCGTGCTGTTGGGCTGGGGCACGCTGTTGCTCGCCGAACCCTCGATGACCGCCTTCGTCGAAGCCGAACCGCTGTACGCCCTGGCCCGCGGCATAGGGCAAATCTTCCTGCTCGACCAGCCGTTGGCCGGGTTGCTGATCATCGTCGGCATGTTCATCGCCCAACCCTATGCGGCGGTGTGGGCGGTAATTGGCTCGGCCATCGGGGGCGGCATGGCGCTGCTCACAGACCAGGCGCAAGCAGCGTGGATGGGCCTGGCTGGCTTCAACGCCGCGCTGGCGGCGCTGGCCTTCAGCAGGCAAGGTGAAAAGCCATGGGTCACACTGCTGGCAATTGCCCTGGCGTTGCTGTTGCAATCACTGTTCAAGCTGTTGCCGCTGCCCGGCCTCACCGCACCCTTCGTCGCCGCCTGCTGGCTGATGCACCTGGGCTGCCAGCTGGCCCAGCCCAAGCAGCGCGACGCCAGCCGCTTGCACAGCTGATACACAGCCCCTAGGCTCAGCCCATCGCACTACGGAATGAGCCAATGAACAACCCTGCAAGCCTGCGCGAGCGGCTTTACATCATGGTCTTCCAGACCGACACCGTCGCTGGCAGGCGCTTCGATAAAATCCTGCTGCTGATCATCCTGGCCAGCCTGGTCACGGTGATCCTCGACAGCATCGACGAAGTCCACCAGGGCTACGCCGGCCTGCTGGCCGGTATCGAATGGGGCTTTACCGCGATCTTCCTGGCCGAGTACCTCACCCGCCTGTACTGCTCGCCCAAGCCGCTGCGCTATGCCTTCAGTTTCTATGGGCTGGTCGATTTACTGGCGATCGTGCCGGGGATCATCGCGCTTTATTACAGCGACGCCCAATACCTGTTGATCGTCCGCGTCATCCGCATGCTGCGGATCTTCCGCGTACTCAAGCTCAGCCCGTACCTCAAGCAGGCCCATTACCTGATCGACGCGCTGCGCGGCAGCAAGCAGAAGATCATCGTGTTCCTGGTCACGGTATCGACCCTGGTCACGGTGTTCGGCACGCTGATGTATGTGATCGAAGGGCCGGAGCACGGTTTCACCAGCATTCCCAAGGGCATCTACTGGGCGATCGTCACCCTGACCACCGTGGGCTTTGGCGACATCGTGCCGAAGACGCCCTTGGGGCAGGTAATTTCGTCGATGGTGATGATCATCGGTTATTCGATCATTGCCGTGCCGACCGGGATCTTTACCGCAGAGCTGGCCAACGCCATGCGGGGTGAGCAGCTGCAGCATGATTGCCCGGTCTGCAAGAAAAAGACCCATGAACAAAGCGCGGCGTTCTGCTCGCGGTGTGGGAGTGGGTTATTCCCCAAACAGTGATGTTGCCCGATCGGGCCCTGTCGCCGGCGAGCCAGCTCCCACAATGTGCACCACCGGGACTGACCCTTGTGCAGTACCTGTGGGAGATTCTATGGTTCCTGGCAAGGGTAGCCGGAGCATCTTCAGCGCCTGTGA
>NZ_AEWE02000103.1:0-15970 GCF_000190455.2 Pseudomonas sp. TJI-51 | reverse complement strand
AACCATAGAATCTCCCACAGCTCAAAAATTGCACGGTCGTTGAGGTGCGCCCTTGTGTCGCGATGGGCCGCAACGCGGCCCCAAAAGCCCCAATGTTTCGCGTAGCATGCCCCCACCGTAACCCGAGACACCGCCCCATGCTGATCCCTTACGAGCAACTGCAAGCCGAAACACTGACCCGCCTGATCGAAGACTTCGTCACCCGCGACGGTACCGACAATGGTGACGATACCCCGCTGGAAACACGGGTACTGCGGGTACGCCAGGCATTGGCCAAGGGCCAGGCCTTCATCCTGTTCGACCCCGAAAGCCAGCAGTGCCAGTTGCTGGCCAAGCATGACGTGCCGCGGGAACTGCTCGACTAGCCGGCCTCGGCTTTCTTGGCTTCCTTGATGCGCTTGTACACCTCGGACCGGTGCACCGGCACTTCCCGTGGGGCGTCCACGCCAAAGCGCACCACCCCGTCACGGGTTTCGACCACCACGAGGCGGATGTTCTCACCGATCATGATGACCTCGCCCACTTCGCGCCCTATCACCAGCATGTTCCGGTCCTCCTGCACAAGGTAAAACCGGAGACTGCATCGTCAGGATCAGGCTACTCAATAGCTCCGCAGCGATTCAGAAGCGCCCTACATCTACTGGTAATTCGCCCTACAGATATTTCATCGCGAAACAGCTTTGGCACGCATTTTCACGGCCATTTCGGCCATTTCCTGGTAGAGCCGCTCGGGGGCTTGCCGCTTCAATTCCCAAGCCTGCCGCCCGGCCTCATGCGGCATAATCAGGAACTCGCCAGCAGCGACCTGCCGGTGGATGTAGTCGGCAATGTCCGCCGCATTGATCGGCGACCCTTCCAGCAACTTGCCGACCTGCGCCTTCATGGCCGGGTTCGGGCCGCGGAACGAGTCCAGCAGATTGGTCTGGAAGAACGACGGGCACACCACATGCACCGCCACCTCCACCTGGCGCAATTCCACCAGCAGGCTCTCCGACAGCGCCAGCACGCCGGCCTTGGCGACGTTGTAGTTGCTCATGCCCGGCCCCTGCATCAGGGCGGCCATCGACGCGACGTTGATGATGCGCCCCTTGCTGCGCTCCAGCAGGGGCAGGAAGGCCTTGCAGCCCTTCACCACGCCCATCAGGTTGACGGCGATCTGCCAATCCCAGTCTTCCAGCGACAGCTCGGCAAAAAAACCGCCCGAGGCAACCCCGGCGTTGTTGACCACCACGTCGATGCCACCTAACTGCTCGGTACAGGCCTGGGCCAGGGCTGTGAGCTGGCTGTAGTCGCGCACGTCGCAGCGCTGGACGAAACCCTCACCGCCGGCCGCACGGGCCAGGTCCAGCGTTTCGCGCAGGCCGCTTTCGTTGACATCGGCCAGCGCCAGGCGCCACCCCTCACGTGCCCAACGCAGGGCAATTTCGCGCCCGAGGCCTGAGCCGGCTCCGGTAATCATGATGCGGTTGTGCATGGTGGCTGGCCCTGTCTCGTTGAGGTATGAAACGAGTCTAAACAAGGGCCTGGCCAACGGCAGGGTTCATCAGGGTAGTGAATGTGGGGGCATGAACCGGCACAAAATGGAATCTTTCACATTGCCCACCAGTCCGAACTTACAAGAGGCCGGCAACCCGAGGCCCTTGACCCCTAACCACGCAAGGACACGTACATGACCACGATCCTCATCATCATCCTGATTCTTCTGTTGATTGGTGGCTTACCGGTCTTCCCACACTCGCGCAGCTGGGGCTACGGCCCGTCCGGCATCGTCGGCGTGGTACTGGTGGTCCTGCTGGTGTTGTTACTGCTGGGCAGGATCTAGACGCGCCACGCTAGGCAAAAAAAAAACCGCGCTTCGGCGCGGTTTTTTTATGGGCGGGCGGGCTCAGTGCGACACAGCGCCTGAAGCCCCCAGGCCAGTCTGCGAACGGACGAACTGCGGGAAGAACAGCGCGCGTTCGTTTTCTGCGGCCTTGGACTTGTCGGTGACCGAGAAGAACCAGATGCTGACGAAGGCAATGGCCATCGAGAACAGCGCCGGGTACTCGTAGGGGTAGATCGGCTTTTCATGGCCCAGGATCTGCACCCAGATGGTCGGGCCAAGGATCATCAGCGTCACTGCGCTGACCAGGCCCAGCCAGCCGCCGATCATGGCGCCACGGGTGGTCAGCTTTTTCCAGTACATCGAAAGCAGCAGGACCGGGAAGTTGCAGCTGGCGGCGATGGAGAACGCCAGGCCGACCATGAAGGCGATGTTCTGCTTCTCGAACAGGATGCCCAGGCCGATCGCCAGTACGCCGAGGGCGACGGTGGTGATCTTCGACACGCGGATCTCGTCCTTGTCGTTGGCCTTGCCCTTGCGCCACACGCTGGCGTACAGGTCGTGGGACACTGCCGAGGCACCCGCCAGGGTCAGGCCGGCGACCACCGCCAGGATGGTGGCGAACGCCACTGCCGAGATGAAGCCGAGGAATACGCTGCCACCCACGGCATTGGCCAGGTGCACCGCGGCCATGTTGTTGCCGCCCAGCAGCGCGCCGGCGGCGTCCTTGAAGTCAGGGTTTGTGCTGACCAGCAGGATGGCGCCAAAGCCGATGATGAAGGTGAGGATGTAGAAGTAGCCGATGAAGCCGGTGGCGTACAGCACGCTCTTGCGGGCTTCCTTGGCGTCACTGACGGTGAAGAAGCGCATCAGGATGTGCGGCAGGCCTGCCGTACCGAACATCAGCGCCAGGCCCAGCGAGAACGCCGAGATCGGGTCTTTGACCAGGCCGCCCGGGCTCATGATGGCCTCGCCCTTGGCGTGCACCTTGATCGCTTCGGAGAACAGCGTGTTGAAGTCGAAGCCCACGTGTTTCATCACCATCAGCGCCATGAAGCTGGCACCGGACAGCAACAGCACGGCCTTGATGATCTGTACCCAGGTGGTGGCGAGCATGCCGCCGAACAGCACGTACAGGCACATCAGGATACCCACCAGGATCACCGCCACATGGTAGTCCAGGCCGAACAGCAGCTCGATCAGCTTGCCGGCACCGACCATCTGCGCGATCAGGTAGAACGCCACCACCACCAGCGAGCCGGAAGCCGACAAGGTGCGGATTTCCTTTTGCCCGAGGCGGTACGACGCCACGTCGGCGAAGGTGTACTTGCCCAGGTTGCGCAGGCGTTCGGCAATCAGGAAGAGAATGATCGGCCAGCCGACCAAGAAGCCGATCGAGTAGATCAGGCCATCGTAGCCAGAGGTGAACACCAGTGCGGAAATGCCCAGGAACGAGGCTGCCGACATGTAGTCGCCGGCAATCGCCAGGCCATTCTGGAAACCGGTGATCTTGCCGCCGGCGGCGTAGTAGTCGGACGCCGACTTGTTGCGCTTGGAGGCCCAGTAGGTAATGCCCAGGGTGAAAGCGACGAACGCTACGAACATGGCGATGGCAGAGACGTTCAGCGGTTGCTTCTGCACCTCGCCGGTCAGGGCATCGGCGGCCCACACGGCGGGTGCGAAGGCTCCGCAGGCCAGTATGGCCAGGGCTTTGGCGTGGCGAATCATTGTTGCGCCTCCTTCAGGATGGCCTTGTTCAGCTCATCGAACTCGCCGTTGGCGCGGCGCACGTAGATGGCGGTAAGGACGAATGCCGAGACGATCAGGCCGACGCCAATGGGGATACCCCAGGTGATCGACGACTCAGGGCTGAGCTTTGCGCCCAGTATGTGAGGACCGTAGGCAATGAGGAGGATGAAAGCGCAGTACAAGCCGAGCATGATCGCCGAGAGGATCCAGGCGAACCGTTCGCGTTTGCTGACCAGCTCCTTGAAGCGAGGGCTGTTTTGTATCGAGAGGTAAATGCTGTCGTTCATTGTTTTTGTCCTAGCAGCACAAGTAGGGAAACACCCACACCCTTACTTTATGCTGCCGATGGACGCCAACCAGACGACCTTAGTCTTAGATGCAACGGTGTTTTACCGTTTGCGTAACAAAGTGCCGGCCCATTCGCGAGAAAACCCGCTGCCCTGCGGCAGCGGGTTTACCCGCGAAGCAACAAAACCGGCCCTTCAGGTCGTTACTTGCCAGTCCATTCCTTCACGCGGTCCGGGTGCTTGGCCACCCAATCCTTGGCCGCCGCTTCAGGCTTGGCGCCTTCCTGGATGGCCAGCATCACTTCGCCAATCTCGTCTTTGGACTGCCAGCTGAATTTCTTCAGGAACTCGGCCACTTCCGGTGCCTTGGTCGCCAGTTCTTTGCTGCCGATGCTGTTTACGGTTTCCGACGCGCCATAAACGCCTTTCGGGTCTTCGAGGAACTTCAGCTTCCACTTGGCGAACATCCAGTGCGGCACCCAGCCGGTCACTGCAATCGACTGCTGCTTGGCGTAGGCGCGGCCCAGTTCGGCGGTCATCGCGGCGCCCGAGCTGGCTTGCAGCTTGTAGCCGGTCAGGTCGTAGTCCTTGATGGCCTGTTCGGTCTTGATCATCACGCCCGAGCCTGCATCGATGCCGACGATCTTCTGCTTGAAGCTGTTGTCGGTCTTGAGGTCGGCGATGCTGGTGGCCTTGACGTACTCAGGCACGATCAAGCCGATCTTGGCATCTTTGAAGTTGGCGCCGTAGTCGACCACGTTATCCTTGTTCTTGGCCCAGTACTCGCCATGGGTCACCGGCAACCAGGCCGACAACATGGCATCGAGCTTGCCGGTCGCCACACCCTGCCACATGATCCCGGTGGCAACGGCCTGCAACTTCACATCGTAGCCGAGCTTCTGCTTGATTACTTCGGCCGCCACGTTGGTGGTTGCCACGCTGTCGGCCCAGCCGTCCACGTAGCCAATGCTCACTTCCTTGGCCATTGCCTGTGCTGCGCTCAATCCCAGTACCAGGGCAGTGCCCACGCCCAGGAAACGTCGCATTTTTTTCAAAGTCGCCATCAAAGCATCCCCTCGTCAGGTCTTGGAGATTCCATCATCTGCCTGCAACCCCGGGCGACCTGATCCAGCTGCGACCTGTACCTGCCCCATATGCGACAGCACTGTGCCATTAGCGCCATATGCCCACCACGACCTGCGCGATCCTTGCATGCCAAAGCTTTGGCGCCGGGCTACTATCTATCCCTTTGTGCCTGACGATGGACCGCCTGATGCCCCGTTCTGCCCGCGCGCTGCTGCCGTTGTACCTGCTTGCCTTCCTGTTCGCCCTGCTGGGGCTGGGAGCGCTCTGGTACGGGCTTGGCAAGCCGCTGCAACTGCCCGATGCCGCGAGCCCTGCACACAAGCTGCAATGTGCCTCGTACACACCGTTCGACAAGGACCAGTCGCCCTACGACCAACCGTTTCGGCTGCGCCCGCAGCGCATGGATGCCGACCTGGCCTTGTTGGCCGAACGCTTTCAGTGCATTCGCACCTATTCCATGACCGGTCTTGAAGCAATACCGGCGCTGGCGCGCAAGCACGGCCTGAAGGTGATGCTGGGGGCCTGGGTCAATGCGCACGCCGCCGACACCGAGCGGGAAATCAACCTGCTGATCGCCGCCGCCAATGCCAACCCCGACGTGGTCAGCGCAGTGATCGTCGGCAACGAAACCCTGCTGCGCAAGGAGGTGACCGGTGCACACCTGGCCACGCTGATCGCCCGGGTGAAAAGCCAGGTGCACGTGCCGGTGACCTACGCCGATGTCTGGGAGTTCTGGTTGCAGCACCCGCAGGTGGCACCGGCGGTGGACTTCCTCACCATTCACCTGTTGCCCTACTGGGAGGACGACCCCCAGGGCATCGACCAGGCCTTGGCCCATGTCGCCGATGTACGCCGGGTGTTCGGTACGCGCTTTGCGCCCAAGGACGTCCTGATTGGTGAAACCGGCTGGCCCAGCGAAGGCCGCCAGCGCGAGACGGCAGTGCCCAGCCGGGTCAATGAAGCGCGCTTCATTCGTGGTTTTGTGAGCATGGCAGAGGCCAATGGCTGGCACTACAACCTGATCGAGGCCTTCGACCAGCCGTGGAAGCGTGCCAACGAAGGTGCGGTGGGCGGGTACTGGGGGTTGTACGATGCCGACCGGCAGGACAAGGGTGTGCTGGAAGGGCCGGTGAGCAACCTGCACTACTGGCCGCAGTGGTTGCTGGGCAGCGCCGGGCTGATGCTGGTCATGCTGGTGCTGGCCGGGCGCCCCGCCACCCTGCGGGCGGCGTTGCTGTTACCGCTGCTGGCAGCGCTGGGGGCGGGTTGCCTGGGCTTGTGGGGCGAGCTGGTGCGTACCCATGCGCGCTTCGCCGGGGAATGGGTGTGGGCGCTGGCGCTGGTCGCACTGAACCTGTTGGTGCTGGCCCATGCCGTGTTGGCCCAGGCGCAGCGCGCCGGTTGGCGCGAGCGGCTGTTCGCCGGGTTGCAGGCGCGCGCCGGCTGGCTGTTGCTGGCAGCAGGCTTCGCTGCGGCGGTGAGCATGCTGGCGCTGGTGTTCGACCCGCGCTACCGCAGCTTCCCCACTGCAGCGCTGGCGTTGCCGGCGCTGGTGTACGCGCTGTGGCCGGTGCGCGCGCCGCGGGCGGAGGTGGCATTGCTGGCGTTTATCGTGGGCGCCGGGGTGGCGCCACAGCTGTTTGTTGAAGGGCTGCAGAACCGCCAGGCCTGGGGGTGGGCGGTGGTGAGCGTGGTAATGACAGTGGCGCTGTGGCGCAGCTTGCGGCTGCGCGCGGTGTGATGGCGGCCGCGGCGCACCTTTGATGCGGCGGTTGGCCTGGTCAGGCCCGCTGCTGCGAGCGGACCAACCGCAAGCCCGCCAGCACTAGCGCAAACACCGCAATGCTGGCGGTATACAGCACCAGCGCCGGCACCGCGAACACCAGGGCCAGGAAGGCCAGCCACCAGCCTGCACGGCCGGCGACCACCTGCGCCAACAGGGCCAGGCCCAACCCGCCCCAGGCCAGCACCTGGTGGTGAATGCCCAACCCCAGCAACGACCGGACCTCGCACTGCCAGTACGCCGCCGGTAACGTGCACAGGCCGACCCACTGGCCGTCTTCCATCAGCCCGTAACGCACCGCATAACTGGCTGCGAGCCACAGCCCGATGAACAGCATGACCATGGCTGCCGTCAAGGCACGAGACATCCTGTTTACCCTACAGTCACTATCGAAGAAAACGATGATCACCCATCGCCCGTGATAAGGCAAAATTGTCGGCCTGCAGCTATGTTGCAGATAACAAGAACACCAAAGGCCACTACGCCAGGCAACTTTGTTCAGCCCGCAGTGGTCCTAGCCTGCATACGCTTTACCTTGCGTTCTTTTGGGGGATTACATGCTTCGTACTTTGCGCCTCGCTGCCTTGCTCGGTGGCCTGCTCATGGCTGTGGCCGCTTCAGCGCGCGATATCGACGCCGCCAGCTATGGCTACCCCTTGACCAACCCGTTCGAGGCCACCATCGCCACCACACCGCCGGAGCAGCGCCCGACCCTGCCCAGCGATGAAGACATCAACCAATCCGACTACAGCCTGAACCTGCGCCCGGAGCGCGAGTTCATCCTGCCCGACAACTTCTGGGCGGTAAAAAAGCTCAAGTACCGCCTGGCCCGCCAGGACCACGCGGCGCCGCTGATCTTCATCATCGCCGGCACCGGGGCCGCCTACAGCAGCACCATCAACGAATACCTGAAAAAGCTGTTCTATCAGGCCGGTTTTCACGTAGTGCAGCTGTCGTCGCCTACCAGCTACGACTTCATAAGCGCCGCCTCGCGCTTTGCCACCCCCGGCATCACCCAGGAAGACGCCGAAGACCTGTACCGGGTCATGCAGGCCGTGCGGGCCCAGCACCCGCGCCTGCCGGTCAGCGAGTTCTACCTGACCGGCTACAGCCTGGGGGCCCTCGACGCGGCGTTCGTCAGCCACCTGGACGAAACCCGCCGCAGCTTCAACTTCAAGCGCGTATTGCTGCTCAACCCACCGGTTAACCTGTACACCTCGATCAACAACCTCGACAAGCTGGTGCAAACCCAGGTCAAGGGCATCGACCGCAGCACCACCTTCTACGAGTTGATGCTGCAAAAGCTCACCCGCTACTTCCAGGACAAGGGTTACATCGACCTCAACGATGCCCTGTTGTACGACTTCCAGCAGTCGAAACAACATTTGTCCAACGAACAGATGGCCATGTTGATCGGCACCTCGTTCCGCTTCTCGGCGGCCGACATTGCCTTTACCTCCGACCTGATCAACCGTCGCGGCCTGATCATTCCGCCGAAGTACCCGATCACCGAAGGCAGCAGCCTCACGCCGTTCTTCAAACGTGCCCTGCAGTGTGACTTCGACTGCTACATGACCGAGCAGGTAATCCCCATGTGGCGTGCACGCACCGACGGCAACAGCATCCTGCAACTGATCAACCAGGTCAGCCTGTACGCGCTGGCAGACTACCTGCACAGCAGCGACAAGATCGCGGTGATGCACAACGCCGACGACGTCATCCTCGGCCCGGGCGACATCGGCTTCCTGCGCAAGGTCTTTGGTGACCGGCTGACCCTCTACCCCCATGGCGGCCATTGCGGCAACCTCAACTACCGCGTCAACAGCGACGCCATGCTGGAGTTCTTCCGTGGTTAACAAACTCCTCTTCGCCACTGCCCTGCTAGCCGCCGGCCACACCCTGGCCGCCGAAACCGCACCGCGGGCCAGCGTGGTCGAGGCCGACCCGCAGGTGGTTGGCACAGCGCCACTGGTGCCCGAGTCCGACGGTTTTCTCGACCCGCTGCGCGAGCTGAAATTCAACCCCGGCCTGGACCAGCGCGAGTTCGAGCGCTCCACGTTGGAGGCGCTGAACGTGTACGACCCGCTGGAGTCGGTCAACCGGCGCATCTACCATTTCAACTACCGCCTCGACCAGTGGGTGCTGCTGCCGTTGGTGAACGGCTACCAGTACGTTACGCCAAGCTTCGTCCGCACCGGGGTCAGCAACTTCTTCAATAACCTGGGCGATGTGCCGAACCTGTTCAACAGCGTGCTGCAGCTCAAGGCCAAACGCTCGGCCGAGATCACGGCGCGGTTGATGTTCAATACCATCATTGGCGTAGGCGGGCTGTGGGACCCGGCCACCAGCATGGGCCTGCCACGGCAGAGCGAAGACTTTGGCCAGACGCTGGGCTTCTACGGGGTACCCGAAGGGCCGTACCTGATGCTGCCGCTGCTGGGCCCGTCGAACCTGCGCGATACCACCGGCCTGGCAGTGGACTACGCCGGCGAGCAGAGCATCAACTACCTCAACGTGGCCGACGCCAGCAAGGACCACCCTGAGATCTTCGCCTTGCGCGTGGTGGACAAGCGCTACAACACCAAATTCCGCTATGGCCAGCTCAACTCGCCGTTCGAGTATGAAAAAGTGCGCTACGTGTATACCCAGTCGCGCAAGCTGCAGATAGCCGACTAACCCGGCCCGGCCCTTTGGCGGCGGTGCAATGCCGCGAAAGGGCCGGCGCAGGCGTTATCCGATACCCAAAAACTGGCACAGCTCGCGCTTTTTGGCCAAGGCGTCGCGGCGCCCCAACTCGATCAGCTCACTGCAATAACCGGCTTCGAACAGCAGATAGCTCAACACCCCCGCCCCACTGGTACGGGTTGCCCCCGGCCCGCGCAGGAACAGGCGCAGCGCCGCCGGCAGGTCGCGGCGGTGACGCGCGGCAATCTCATCCAGCGGCTGGCTGGGCGCAACCACCAGCACATCGATCGGTGCCAGGCCCAGGCGGCGTGCGTCCAGGTGCGCTGGCAACAGCCGGCCCAGGTGGTTGAGCCGCTGCAGCAGTTCGATGTCATCTTCCAGGCTGTCAATGAAGGTACTGTTGAGCAGGTGCCCACCGATCTGCGCCAGGCTCGGCTGCCGCCCCCTGAACACCCGCTGGGTTGGCAAGGGTGGCGCAGGCCGCTGCGGGTTGCCGCTGACGCCGACCACCAGCACCCGGCTGGCGCCCAGGTGCAGGGCCGGGCTTATCGGAGCGGACTGTCGCACCGCACCGTCACCGTAATACTCGCCACCCAACTGCACCGGCGCGAACAGCAGCGGAATCGCCGCACTGGCCAGCAGGTGGTCGATGCCCAGCGGCGTGGGCACGCCGATGCGGCGGTGGCGCAACCAGGCCTCGATCGAGCCTCGGCCCTGGTAGAAGGTCACCGCCTGGCCGGACTCGTAACCGAAGGCGGTTACCGCTACCGCGCGCAGTTGCTCGGCGGCCAAGGCCTGGCCAATGCCATCCAGGTTCAGCTGCGCCTCCAGCAAGGTGCGCAGCGGCCGGCTGTCGAGCAACGCCACGGGCGCCTGGCCGCCCAGCCCAAGCAGGTTGTGGCCGACAAACCGGCTGGCCTGGCGCACCACCCCAGGCCAGTCACTGCGGATCACCAGGTGGCTGGAAATGTTCTGCCAGAAGTGCGTCAGCCGTTGCACAGCGCTGTTGAACTGGCCGGCACCGCTGGCCAGGGTCACGGCGTTGATGGCCCCTGCCGAAGTGCCGACGATCACCGGGAACGGGTTGGCTGCGCTGGCCGGCAACAGCTCGGCGATGCCGGCCAGTACGCCGACCTGATAGGCGGCGCGGGCGCCACCGCCAGACAGGATAAGGCCGGTTACCGCAGGTGGGGCCATGGCGTGCTTCCCGACGCCACAGGGTTCAACGCTTTTTCTTGTCATACAGCCGCTCAGCCCCTTCGGGCCGCGACTTGAACCGGCGGTGCGCCCACAGGTACTGCTCGGGGCATTCGCGCAGCACGCTTTCGACCCACTGGTTGATGCGCAGGCAATCGGCCTCTTCGCTTTCCCCGGGGAAGTCCGCCAGCGGTGGGTGGATCACCAGCCGGTAGCCGCTGCCATCGTCCAGGCGTTTCTGGGTGAACGGAATGACCTGCGCCTTGCCCAGCCGGGCAAACTTGGTGGTGGCCGTGACCGTTGCGGCGGGTATGCCGAACAGCGGCACGAACAGGCTCTGCTTGGTGCCGTAGTCCTGGTCCGGCGCGTACCAGATCGCCCGGCCCGAACGCAGCAGCTTGAGCATGCCACGCACATCCTCACGTTCCACCGCCAGCGAATCGAGGTTGTGGCGCTCGCGGCCGCTGCGCTGGATGAAATCGAACAGCGCGTTACCATGCTCGCGGTACATGCCGTCGATGGTGTGCTGCTGGCCCAGCAGCGCCGCGCCGATTTCCAGGGTGGTAAAGTGCACCGCCATCAGGATGGCCCCCTGCCCCGCCTGCTGCGCGGCTTGCAGGTGCTCCAGGCCCTCGACATGGGCCAGGCGTGCCAGCCGCGCCTTGGGCCACCACCAGCTCATGGCCATTTCGAAGAAGGCGATGCCGGTGGACGCGAAGTTGGCCTTCAGCAACCGCTGCCGTTCGTCGACTGACAGCTCCGGAAAGCACAGCTCCAGGTTGCGCGCAGCAATGCGCCGGCGCTCGCCGGCAAAGTGGTACATCACCGCGCCCAGCGCGGCACCGATTTTCAACAGCACCCGGTACGGCAACTGGACTACCAGCCACAGCAGGCCCAGGCCCAGCCACAGGCCCCAGAACTTTGGGTGAAGGTAATAGCGACGAAAACGCGGGCGTTCCATTGAAGCATCCGGAAAGACAAAGGCTGCGCATTCTACAACGGATCAGCGCATGTTGCGGGCAACCGGTGTTCTCGTTATAAGTCAGGGCACTTTTTCCGCAACAAGCCGTCTATGCAGACCATGAGCCCAAACCACACACCCGACACCGCTTCCGTGTTCCAGCTCAAGGGCAGCATGCTTGCCATCACCGTACTGGAACTGGCGCGCAATGACCTTGAAGCCCTGGACCGCCAGCTGGCGGCCAAAGTCGCCCAGGCGCCGAACTTCTTCAGTAACACGCCGCTGGTGCTGGCGCTGGACAAGCTGCCTGCCGATGAAGGGGCAATCGACCTGCCCGGCTTGATGCGGATCTGCCGCCACCATGGCCTGCGTACGCTGGCCATTCGTGCCAGCCGCATCGAGGACATCGCCGCCGCCATCGCCATCGACCTGCCCGTGCTGCCGCCGTCCGGCGCCCGTGAGCGGCCGCTGGAGCCCGAACCCGAAGCGGTGAAAAAACCCGAACCCGCCCCGGTACCGCCCCCAGCCCCGGAGCCGGAGGTACGCCCGACCCGTATCATCACTTCGCCGGTACGCGGCGGCCAGCAGATCTACGCCCAAGGTGGCGATCTGATAGTCACGGCTTCGGTCAGCCCAGGTGCGGAACTTCTGGCCGATGGCAACATCCATGTGTACGGCGCCATGCGCGGCCGCGCCCTGGCCGGCATCAAAGGCAATACCAAGGCACGTATCTTCTGCCAGCAGATGACCGCCGAAATGGTCTCCATCGCTGGCCAGTACAAGGTCTGCGAAGACCTGCGCCGCGACCCGCTGTGGGGCACCGGCGTGCAAGTCAGCCTGTCTGGTGACGTGTTGAACATCACCCGTCTTTAACGGATACTTGCCAGCATTTTTAGTGCAACTTTTTTTACAGTTGCCTTTTATTTGAGCTATTAAAGCTATTTCAGTTTTTTGCAGGGACAAGTGTCCCGACTATTTTAGGGGTGAAACACCTTGGCCAAGATTCTCGTGGTTACTTCCGGCAAGGGGGGTGTGGGCAAGACCACCACCAGCGCCGCCATTGGTACCGGCCTCGCACTGCGCGGCCACAAGACCGTCATCGTCGACTTCGACGTGGGCCTGCGTAACCTCGACCTGATCATGGGCTGCGAACGCCGCGTGGTGTACGACTTCGTCAACGTGGTCAACGGCGAAGCCAACCTGCAGCAGGCCCTGATCAAGGACAAGCGCCTCGAGAACCTGTACGTGCTGGCCGCCAGCCAGACCCGTGACAAGGACGCGCTGACCCAGGAAGGCGTGGAAAAGGTACTGATGGACCTGAAAAAGGACTTCGAGTACGTGATCTGCGACTCGCCGGCCGGTATCGAGAAAGGCGCGCACCTGGCGATGTATTTCGCCGACGAAGCGATTGTCGTGACCAACCCTGAAGTGTCGTCGGTACGTGACTCGGACCGCATGCTGGGTATCCTGTCGAGCAAATCGCGCCGTTCCGAGAACGGCGAAGAGCCGATCAAGGAGCACCTGCTGATCACCCGCTACCATCCCGAGCGCGTGGTGAAGGGCGAAATGCTCAGCGTGGCCGACGTCGAAGAAATCCTGTCGATCAAACTCAAAGGCGTCATCCCGGAGTCTCAGGCTGTGCTCAAGGCTTCCAACCAGGGTATACCGGTCATCCTCGATGACCAGAGCGACGCTGGCCAGGCCTACAGCGATGCAGTCGACCGCCTGTTGGGCAAAGAGAAGCCAATGCGCTTCATCGATGTACAGAAGAAAGGATTCTTCGAGCGCATTTTCGGGAGCAAATAAACCATGAACCTTTTTGACTTCTTTCGTGGCAGACAGAAACAGACCAGTGCGTCGGTGGCGAAAGAGCGTCTACAGATCATCGTGGCGCACGAGCGCGGCCAGCGCAGCGAGCCGGACTACCTGCCGGAGCTGCAGAAAGAACTGCTGGAAGTGATCCGCAAGTATGTGAACATCGGCAATGACGACGTGCATATCGAGCTGGAGAACCAGGGCAGCTGCTCCATTCTGGAGCTGAACATTACCTTGCCGGATCGTTGATTCGGCAAAAAAGCCGGGGCTGCGTTGCAGCCCTTTCGCGACACAAGGCCGCTCCCATAAGGGTTATGCACTCCCCTGTGGGAGCGGCCTTGTGTCGCGAAAGGGCCGCAAAGCGGCCCCGCTGTTTTCCCCTGATATAACCGAGACCGAGCAATGCCGCTGTCGAACATCCAGATCCTGCACGAAGACGCCGCCATCCTGGTGATCAACAAGCCGACGCTGCTGCTGTCGGTGCCTGGCCGCGCCGACGACAACAAGGACTGCCTGATCACCCGCCTGCAGCAAAACGGCTACCCCGACGCCCTGATCGTGCACCGCCTGGACTGGGAAACGTCGGGCATCATCCTGCTGGCCCGCGATGCCGACAGCCACCGCGAGCTGTCGCGCCAGTTCCACGACCGTGAAACCGAAAAAGCCTACACCGCGTTGTGCTGGGGGCAGCCGGCGCTGGACAGCGGCAGCATCGACCTGCCGCTGCGCTACGACCCGCCGACCAAGCCCCGCCACGTGGTCGACCATGAGCAAGGCAAGCATGCCCTGACCTTCTGGCGCATCGTAGAGCGCTGTGGCGACCACTGCCGGGTGGAGCTGACCCCGATCACCGGGCGTTCACACCAGTTGCGCGTGCACATGCTGTCGATCGGGCACCCGTTGCTGGGCGATCGCCTGTATGCCAACCCGCAGGCATTGGCGGCGCATGAGCGGTTGTGCCTGCACGCCTCGATGCTGAGCTTCACCCACCCGGTTTCCGGGCAACGGCTGAAGTTCGAGTGCCCTGCACCTTTTTAAGCTGCAAGCTGCAAGCTGCAAGCTTCAAGCTTCAAGCTGCAAGCTGCAAGCTGCAAGCTGCAAGCTGCAAGCTGCAAGCTGCAAGAAAAAGCAAAGACAGATCGCGTGGAAGCTTGCTCCGCGGACTGCCTTTGCTTGAAGCTTGCAGCTTACGACTTGTAGCTTATGGCTTGTAGCTTATGGCTTGAAGCTTATAGCTTGAAGCTCGAATTGGAGTGAGTTATGCGCGATGCACTGAATTCTGGCCTTATCGACTTTCTCAAGGCCTCCCCCACGCCCTTCCATGCCACCGCCAGCCTGGCCCAACGCCTGGAGGCAGCCGGTTACCAGCGCCTGGACGAGCGTGATAGCTGGGCCACGGTGCCGGGCGGGCGCTACTACGTTACCCGCAACGATTCATCGATCATCGCCATCAAGTTGGGCAAGCAAGCCCCGCTACACCACGGTATCCGCATGGTCGGCGCGCATACCGACAGCCCTTGCCTGCGGGTCAAGCCGCAGCCCGAGCTGCAGCGCCAAGGCTTTTTGCAACTGGGTGTGGAAGTGTATGGCGGCGCCCTGCTGGCGCCGTGGTTCGACCGCGACCTGTCGCTGGCCGGGCGGGTCACCTACCGCCGTGATGGCAAAGTCGAAAGCCAACTCATCGACTTCAAACTGCCCATTGCCATCATCCCCAACCTGGCCATCCACCTGAACCGCACCGCCAATGAGGGCTGGGCGATCAACCCGCAGAACGAACTGCCGCCGATTCTGGCCCAGGTGGCCGGTGACGAACGCATCGACTTCCGCGCCCTGCTCACCGAGCAACTGGCCCGTGAACACGAGCTGATCGCCGACGTGGTGCTGGACTACGAACTGAGCTTCTACGACACCCAGCAGGCCGCCCTGGTCGGCCTGAACGGCGACTTCATCGCCGCGGCCCGCCTGGATAACCTGCTGTCGTGCTACGCCGGTCTGCAGGCACTGCTGGCCGCCGACAGCGACGAAACCTGCGTGCTGGTGTGCACCGACCATGAAGAGGTCGGTAGCTGCTCGGCCTGCGGCGCCGATGGCCCGATGCTGGAGCAGACCCTGCAACGCCTGCTGCCCGACGGCGACACCTACGTGCGCACCATCCAGCGTTCGCTGATGGTATCGGCCGACAACGCCCACGGCGTGCACCCCAACTATGCCGACAAGCACGACGGCAACCATGGGCCCAAACTCAACGCCGGGCCAGTGATCAAGGTGAACAACAACCAGCGTTACGCCACCAACAGCGAAACCGCTGGGTTCTTCCGCCACCTGTGCATGGCCGAAGAAGTGCCCGTGCAGAGCTTCGTGGTACGCAGCGACATGGGCTGTGGCTCGACCATCGGGCCGATCACGGCCAGCCACCTGGGTGTGCGCACCGTGGATATCGGTTTGCCGACCTTTGCCATGCACTCGATTCGCGAGCTGTGTGGTAGCCATGACCTGGCGCACCTGGTGAAGGTGCTGACAGCGTTCTACCGGTGCCGCGAGCTGCCCTGAGGTAGGCAGGTCTGACCCTATCGCCGGCAAGCCAG
>NZ_AEWE02000102.1:0-4825 GCF_000190455.2 Pseudomonas sp. TJI-51 | reverse complement strand
GAAACCAGGGGCGATTCAGAGTTTTCTTTGAAGCGCTTGCCAAGAGTTATCGTCTTGTCAATGTTTTCTATGATCTCTAGGTATGATTCCTGTGGAACCTTAAAGTGCTTTTTGAGCCATAATGTCTTGTAGACTTCGAGATTTTTGTATGAGAACCTGCTTTCATTGCTGAGCACCCCACATTTTCTTAGCATGAACTGCCGGTATTCTTGATCATACTTCGAAGCAAAAAGATAAATGCCAATCACTTCAAAGACGGCGGCGGCGAGGCTAGAAAGAAGCACGAAGAATGGTGACGCATCATGGTTAATGGCTGAAATGGCCAAGAAAAAAATGGTCAGGGTAAATGAGATGAATGCCAGCTTGTATGACCTTGTTTTAGGTGCTGAGACTACAGTTGAAGTTCCAAATGCTAGATTGAACTGGATTGCGATTTTTTCGATTTTTTCGAGGGTCAATATTTCCAATGGTTTGCTTCTCATGTGTTGATAGGTGTTTGTTGGTTTGCAAGTTGAGTCTGAAATGTAGCCATCTTCAAAGGTCAAGACTTACCCAGATGAAACCAATGGTGGTGCAATGCATTTCCTCGCTGAGTCTTAGTCTGTGCTATCAGTCTTCTTTCGAAAGCCTGGAATTACCAGCGAGCTCTTGTTTATGCGCTTGCGCGTGAGCCCAGTCTCAAGACGGCGGGGCGCTATGTTAAATCTATGAAAGAGATACTGACCTAATCGCAGACCTGCACGGGCTTGCCATCGACGATCCTGTATTTTCTCGGAATAACAGTCATCGGGTTCGCTGTGAAGCTCTCGACCGTTGTAATCTGAGTGATGTCCGATAGATCGCCGATGTTCAGCTCTAACGCGCCACGATCGTTCAGAGCCTCAGGCTCTGCCCCGAAGCACAGTCGGTACTCTCGTTGCCAGGCGTACTCAATCGGTTTTCGGAACAATCCTATGGGCCCGCTGTAGTTACTGAAGTCTACGTAATCGACTTGACCGTAGCCTCCTTCAAAAAAAGGAGAATTGTATAGATGGGGATGGGCCTCGATAGCTTGTGAAAGCCTTCTAGAAAATTCTGCGTGATTTATAATGCGAAGGACATGGGTACCAAACTCTTGAAATCGTTCACTGAATCGCAGTTCTCCGTTCTCGAGTCCCCAAATTTTGCCATCATGTGCGGCTGAGACAGATCCAAGGCAGTAGATCATGACAGTTTCAGGTCGAGGCAGATTCAGGGTCATCACCGTTTCAGGACTCAAAATCATTTCGTCCTGACCCTCGACCTGGAGCACGAGCTCGCTGACAACCCCATCTCTGAGTCCGGAGCTGAGTTTGAGATAAACATTCTCCAGCTCGTCCTTTCGAAGCGCAGCGCCGGCTTCACCTTCAAGCTTCGCGAAATAGTCGACGCTGTTCATGTAAAGCAGGCCGCGTTGAAGCGCCTGTAGTCGATCGAGATTTGCTACCTTGAAAAGCATCCAGCACTGCTTGTTCGGAAGGCGATCAGGTACCGCTTGCATCCGGACTTCACCAGTTATCATCTTGGCCCCTACCTGTACAGAATCATTGATCATTCATTGGAGTAGGACTGACTACGGTTTGACGCTGGCGGCGACTAGCTCTGCAATCCCTGATCGTACGGCATCGATGTTGTCGTCCAGGGTTGCAAGGGCTCCATTGACGTTGTCCACAACCGTTGCAGCTCCTCGGTCACCAACCCATTTGGCTAACTCTTCGACGGCGGCGCGCAAGGCATCCTGGTTATGGCTCAGGCGTTCAAGGACTTCAGCGGCTGTCCGTAGCTCTTTCATGATTAGCGTGTCCTGATAAGGTTGGCAGCAGACCTTGTATCACAGCCTCAGTTAGTAAAGCTGGCATCTGATCGTTACGTACTAGATTTCGCAACAAGCGGAGCGCTTAGGAGTGATGGATGTCTGCAGGGCCGAGATTGCGGCGCACGCCGGGGACTTGGGTTCACCACAGCCGACTCCGACTGGGTACGCCCACGCTATCTGAACAGGAACGTCAGCACGTGGACTACAACTGCTAGAGGGCAATCACTACCCCTAGGCCTCTGGTGCGTTTGCTGCTCCTCTACTGGAGGCAAATCACCGAATTTATCAAGTCGATTAAACCGTGGAGGATCTTGGAGTGCGTGGGGGAAAAGAGTGATTTGGTTTTTGGGTGACGTACATGGACGCTTTGATCATGTCATCAGGTTGGTGAAGCTTCACCGTCCCAAGGCAGTGGTATTCCTGGGTGACCTTGAATGCAGTTTGCCCTTGGACATGATCCTTCGCCCGATCCTAGAGCAGACAGAGATCCGGTTCATTCACGGCAACCATGACACGGATCGCCCAGCCTATTGGCATAACCTCCATGGCTGCGGCCTATCCGAGCGCAGCCTGCATGGCCGTGTAGTGGAGATTGCTGGCCATCGTATAGCAGGGCTGGGCGGCACCTTCGAGTCGCAAGTCTGGCTGCCAGGTAGCCCTGATACCGGCATCCAGAATTACGGAGACTTCCTTGAGCATCTAGCGCTCCGGCCACAGCAGCCAGACATACTCGCGACGAAAAGGCAGCACGCGCTGTCAGCAATTTATCCGGATGATTACTTCTCGCTCGCCATGGAGAAGGCGGATATTTTGGTCTGTCATGAGGCACCTAGCTGCCATCCCTACGGCTACTCAGAGATCGATGAACTCGCCCAGGCCATGGGGGTTAAAATGGTCGTGCATGGCCATCATCATGACTGCTTGGATTACAGGTTGGAGTGGCCCAATCTGGGGTTTGAAGCTTACGGTGTTGCGTTCAGGTCGGTCATGGCTCTGAACGGCCAAGTCATCCTCTAACCGTTACAAGGTAGCTGTTGTCGCAAGCGGAGCGCGCCGGCGTGACGGATGGACGCCCGAAGGGTCGAGGCGTCGGCGTACGACGATGGCTCGATTCACGACAGCCGGGCCTGGCAGGGCACGCCCTCATCGCTCTACAGAGTTTTCAACATCCGCTCCAGGGTTTGATGCTCCCAAGTCGATAGCAGAGCAACCGGATCTGTCCGACCACCTGGATCGAACTCCCAGCAGTTACCCTCCGGGCTCACGCACCGCTCGCAGTAGTCCAGTTCATCACAGTCGTTGTAGATAGTGATCCGCCATCCCTCTACATCGATCTCGAAATGGCAGGCGTATAGCTGTTCCCAGGACTGGCTACCGACCTTGGTCATTGTCCGCCGCTCGAACACCACCTCTCGCAGTACCTGGCAGACTTCCCGGGCCGTCAGCGCGCCTAGGGAAGTACCAGCGCAGTCGCCTAGAGTCATACGCAGCTCTCCTCGCTCATCCGATCGAGGATATTACCTTTTGCATAGAGGGGCGAGGTCATGGCTTCAGTCGACGAAAGCTTGGATGAGGCTCGCATCATTGAAAGGGCCCTACTGCGTATCAAAGCCATCGACTTAGCCAAGGGCGTAGACGAAGTCACGTACAGGTTTGGCCTTGCCACTGGATATATCGCGGCAGCCCTAACCTGTGGAGTCTTGAGCAACGATCAGAGAAAGCGGCTTCTGGTTCTTACGGAACAGACTCAGGAATCACACCCTCGCTCGAACGGTAGCTCTGGCAGGTTCGATTGATGGATATGCCTGAAGAGTACAAATGTGCTCCTTGCGGATACATCAGACTCGTTGCTGCTCCTCGGCTGGGCCTTCTGCATGGAAGAAATCCTTTTGCTGCTTCTGGCGCGCATCGGCTGCCAGGAAGCTAACAGCTCACGAGATCTGCGCCATGTATCCAACAACACCAGACGGTCGCTACTTCGTAGTCAAAGGTCAGCTCTGGCGCTGCAGCAATCCCGCGCTGTCTGATGAGGAGCGTCAGCACCTGGTGCACGACTTAATGGAAGCACGGCGAGCGGTGAAGGAAGCCAAAGCACTGGATGATCAAGACAAGCTGCATGCCGCTCGAGCAGCGGTGGATGATGCGAAAGTGGCACTAGGGGAGAGGGGCCCGGTGTGGTGGGATGACGGTAGCCCGGACTACAACCGTCACAAGGCAATCAACACACCCTACGCTGAGTGGTACCGCTCACTGCCCGAGCCATAGCGATCATATGCGCGGAGCTGTTTTAAGGCGTTATGGCCCATAGGCACTAAGGTGGCGCCTGCCGAAGCGCCATCTTCCTTTCTGCACCGAGTTCAAGGTGCCCGTCAGCGAAGACGATTGCGTCTGCCCTAGGCGTGAACGCGTTTTTTGGTGACGTCTTCCGGCAGCGAACCGGAACCTGTTGCTCAGAAAAATTATCGCTAGGACATAATTATTGCTGAGCCATAATTTCAAATAATTCTCCAGTCTCCGAACCGGCCCTCCTGCTTCTGAGCTGGCGACCCGATCAGAAAGGGGCTCAAGCGATTAAACGTGGTGGCTTCATAGCCGGCGTTTAGCCAAACTCTCGGATGGCCTGCTGCACCTACACCCTTCTGTCACAGCACTGCATCGATTTTTCGGGCGGAAGCCCGCCTAAGGCTTTACGCTCGCCGCGACCAGTTCCGTTATGCCTTGCCGCACGGCATCAATGTGTCGTCGAGGATCACCAGAGCTCCGTTCACATTACCTACCACACTGTTTGCTCCTCGATCACCAACCCATTTGGTTAGCTCTTCGACGGCGGCGCGCGAGGCATCCTGGTTATGGCTGAGGCGTTTCGCGCGGCGATGCATGACGCAAAGGTGGCCTAAGGAGAGCGGGGCCACGTGTGGTGGAGTGATGGCAGCCCAGACTTTGATCGCCGCCAGGTAATGAATGGTATCGCTCATTAGGGAATCTCCGAAC
>NZ_AEWE02000101.1:0-7259 GCF_000190455.2 Pseudomonas sp. TJI-51 | reverse complement strand
GCCGGCGATGAGGCCGGTACAGGCTTACTCGATGAAAGTGACCACACCACCTTCCAGCGACTTCACCCGGGCCAGCGATTCAACGCGGTAGCCCTGGCTGTCCAGTTCGGCCCGGCCGCCCTGAAACGACTTCTCGATGACGATACCCAGGCCGGCCACGGTGGCGCCGGCCTGCTTGATGATCGAGATCAGTGCCTGCGACGCCTTGCCGTTGGCCAGGAAGTCGTCGATCACCAGCACGCGGTCGCTGCTGTTGAGGTGGCGCGGCGAGATGGCCACGGTGTTCTCGGTCTGCTTGGTGAAGGAGTACACCGAGGCGGTCAGCAGGTTTTCGGTCAGGGTCAGCGACTGGTGCTTGCGGGCGAAGATCACCGGTACGCCCAGCTTCAGGCCGGTCATCACTGCCGGGGCAATACCCGAGGCTTCGATGGTGACGATCTTGGTCACGCCAGCATCGGCGAACAGGCGGGCGAACTCGTCACCGATCAGCTGCATCAGCGCCGGGTCGATCTGGTGGTTGAGAAACGCGTCCACTTTGAGGACCTGATCGGAAAGCACGATGCCTTCTTCGCGAATCTTCTGATGCAGTGCTTCCACTGTGATTTCCTCGATGTAACAAAGGTGGCCGCTGGAGGCGGCAATATTAAAGAGTAATGGTTGATCAGCGTTTGAGCATTGCCCGGATGTCGGCCAGGGCGTTGTTGCCGCGTGCCGCCTTCACCTCGACCGGGGCGTCGTCCAGGCCTTCCCAGGCCAGGTCGTCGGGTGGCAATTCGTCGAGGAACCGGCTGGGCGTACAGTCGATGATTTCACCGTACTGTTTGCGCTTGGCGGCGAAGGTAAAGGCCAGGGTCTGGCGGGCGCGGGTGATACCCACATAGGCCAGGCGGCGCTCTTCTTCGATGGTGTCGGCCTCGATGCTGGAGCGGTGCGGGAGGATTTCCTCTTCCATGCCCATGATGAACACGTAGGGGAACTCCAGGCCTTTGGAGGCATGCAGGGTCATCATCTGCACCCCTTCGGCGTTCTCTTCTTCTTCCTGCTGGCGCTCGAGCATGTCGCGCAGCACCAGCTTGCCGATGGCGTCCTCGATGGTCATGTCACCCTCTTCATCCTTTTCGAGGGTGTTTTTCAGTGCGTCCACCAGGAACCAGACGTTGCTGATGCGGAAATCGGCGGCCTTGTCGCTGGCGGTCTGCTGGCGGATCCAGTTTTCGTAGTCGATGTCGCGGATCATCTCGTGCAGCGCGGCAATCGGGTCTTCCAGGGCGACCTTCTGGCGTACCCCGTCCAGCCAGTGCTTGAAGCGCTGCAAACGCTCGGTATAGCGTGCGTCCAGGTGTTCACCCAGGCCCAGCTCGTCGCTGGCGGCGTACATGGAAATGCCGCGCTCGGTGGAATAGTTGCCGAGCTTTTCCAGGGTGGTAGAGCCGATCTCGCGGCGCGGCACGTTGATCACCCGCAGGTAGGCGTTGTCGTCGTCCGGGTTCACCAGCAGGCGCAGGTAGGCCATCAGGTCCTTGACCTCCTGGCGGCCGAAGAAGCTGTTGCCGCCCGACAGGCGATACGGCACCTGGTGGTGTTGCAGTTTCAGCTCGATCAGCTTGGCCTGGTAGTTGCCGCGGTAGAGGATGGCAAAGTCGCTGTACGGGCGGTTGGTGCGCAGGTGCAAGGTGAGGATCTCCATGGCCACCCGTTCGGCCTCGGCTTCCTCGTTCTTGCAGCGGATCACGCGGATCTCGTCGCCTACACCCATCTCGCTCCACAGCTGTTTTTCGAACGCGTGCGGGTTGTTGGCGATCAGCACGTTGGCACAGCGCAGGATCCGGCTGGTGGAACGGTAGTTCTGCTCGAGCATCACGATCTTCAGGGAGGGGTAGTCCTCCTTGAGCAGCATCAGGTTCTCAGGGCGGGCACCGCGCCAGGCATAGATGGACTGGTCGTCGTCGCCCACCACGGTGAACTGGTTGCGCATGCCGATCAGCATCTTCACCAGCAGGTACTGGCTGGCGTTGGTGTCCTGGTACTCGTCCACCAGCAGGTAGCGCACGCGGTTCTGCCAGCGCTCCAGCACCTCGGGGTGTTCCTGGAACAGCTTCACCGGCTGCAGGATCAGGTCGTCGAAGTCCACTGCGTTGTACGCCTTGAGCGTGCGTTGGTAGTGGGTGTAGACGATGGCGGCGGTCTGCTCGCGCGGGTTGCGCGCCTTTTCCAGGGCTTCTGGCGGCAGGATCAGGTCGTTCTTCCAGGCACCGATCATGTTCTTGATCTCGTCGATGCCGTCGTCGCCTGAGTATTCCTTCTGCATGATGTCCGACAGCAACGCCTTGATGTCGGACTCGTCGAAGATCGAGAAGCCCGGCTTGTAGCCCAGCCGCTCGTGTTCCTTGCGGATGATGTTCAGGCCCAGGTTGTGGAAGGTACACACCGTCAGGCCGCGACCTTCCCCCGGGCGCAGCAAGGTGCCAACCCGCTCCTTCATCTCGCGCGCGGCCTTGTTGGTAAAGGTCATCGCCACGATGTACTGGGCACGAATACCGCAGTTCTGGATCAGGTGGGCAATCTTGCGCGTGATCACGCTGGTCTTGCCCGAGCCTGCACCGGCGAGCACCAAAAGAGGGCCGCCGACATAGTCACGGGCTTCCTGCTGCCGGGGATTGAGTCGGGACATGCTAGAAACCGGGGGTCGCCAGAAAATAGCCGCGCATTCTAACAGGCATGGGCCCGTTGTGGCGTGACCGTCTGACGTCTGAGTCAGACTTTTATTGGCGCCCTGTATTAGTCAGGCTAATGCCAGGCACTGGAAAAATCGTATTTGCCGAACGGGCCTGATTTCGCGCAGGATGCACGACAAAATACGTCGGGTCGCCGCAGAGTCCGGTGTATGTATAAAATTGAAAATCATTTTCATCAATGCAGTAGCATATTCATCTTCTCTCGTTGTGCCGTGAAGCCCTAAGGAGCCCGCTTGTCCACGCCTGTCGAACCTCTGCGTTTGCTGCTGTTGGCTGATGAGCCGGAATGGGCCGTGCTGCTGCGCGAGTGCGTGCAGGGGTTGGGCGGCACTGCAGTGCTGTTGACGGCGCCTGACTGGGAGGCCGTCGACAGCCTTTTCAGCCATGACCGGCAAGCCGTGGTCCTGGCGACTGCGGCACTGCAACCAGCGCCGGGGCGCTGTGAGCTGCCGACCATCCTGCTGCTGGACGACGAGCCCGCGGTTGCCCCCAGCGGCGTCAGCGACTGGCTGGTGCGCCAACAGCTCAGCACCGATAGCCTGCGCCGCTCGCTGCGGCATGTGCGCGAACGCGGTGTGCTGGTGGCCACCTTGCAGCGCCTTGCCGAGCAAGACCCACTGACCGGTATCGCCAACCGCCAGGGCTTCCAGGCCTTGCTCACGGCACGGCTGGCTGAAAACGAAGGCCGGGGCGTTGCCCTCGGCCACCTCGACCTGGACAACTTCCGCCACGTCAACGACGCCCTTGGCCACCAGAGCGGTGACCGCCTGATCCTGCAGGTTGTGGCCCGGTTGAAACACCAACTGGAAGCGGGGGACCAATTGGCGCGCCTGGGCAGCGACGAATTCGCGCTGCTGATCGACACGCGCCGCGACCCGAACCGCGCCGAATGGATTGCCGAACGCATCGTCGAGGCCTTGGCCGAGCCCTATTGGATCGATGGCGAAAGCTTGCTGTTGGGCTGCAGCCTGGGCCTGGCGCATGCCCGTGCCCAGGGCGGCGCCGACCCGCTGATGTGGCACGCGCACATCGCCATGCGCCAGGCCAAGGGTAGCCAGGGCTGCACCTTCCATGTGTTCAACGAGCGCATCAACCGTAATGCCCGCAGCCTGGCCGACCTGGAAAGCGAACTGCGCCGCGCCCTGCGCCGGGATGAACTGGAACTGCACTATCAGCCCCGACTGAACCTGGCCGATGGGCGCATCGTGGGGCTCGAGGCGCTGGTGCGCTGGCGGCACTCGGACCGGGGGCTGCTACCGCCCTGCGAGTTCGTGCCGCTGGCGGAGCAAAGCGGCCTGATCGTGCCATTGGGCTACTGGGTGATTTCCCGTGCGCTGCGCGACATGCAGGCGTTGTGCGAACGCGGCCTGGAGCCGCTGCACATGGCGGTCAACCTGAGCTTCCGCCAGTTCCAGGATAGCCAGCTGCTGGCCACCTTGAGCCGGCTGATCCTCGAGCACGGGGTGGATGCTCGCTGGCTGGAATTCGAACTGACCGAAACGGCGGTCATGCGCCGCAACGAGCTGGTACGCCAGACCATGGATGCGCTGGGCCGGCTGGGCGTGCGCTTCTCGCTGGATGACTTTGGCACCGGTTTTTCGTCGTTCGTACACCTGAACAGCCTGCCGATCACCTTGCTCAAGGTGGACCGCAGTTTCGTGGCCGAAATGGAAATGCGCGAGGAAAACCGCAAGCTGGTGCACGCCATGATCAACCTGGCGCACAACCTCAACCTTGAGGTGGTGGCTGAAGGGGTGGAGAGTGAGGAGCAACTGGAGCTGCTGCGCGGGTTTGGTTGTGACCAGGTGCAAGGATTTCTGGTCAGCAAGCCACTGCCGGTGGGGGAGTTGATGGAGTTTTTGCTGCAGGCGCCTGACTGTCAGTTGGGGGTTGTCCTTTAGGGCCCTTTCGCGGGCACGCCCGCTCCCACAGGGGCCGCGCACTGTACCTGTGGGAGCGGGCGTGCCCGCGAATAGGCCCTGAAGTCAGGCCGAGGCGGTAGCCTCTCCACCAATCCCAGCTTTGCGCAACAACCGCTTCATCCGCCACTCAAAACCAAAGGTCAGCGCCACCGCCGCGCACGCCAGCCCCAGCGCCAACCCCCACCAGATCCCGACCGCCCCGCCGCCCAGGTTGAACGCGAACAGCCAGGCGCTCGGCGCGCCTACCAGCCAATAGCAGCACAGCCCGATAAGGAAGGTGGTCTTGGCATCTTTCAGGCCGCGTATGGAGCCCATGGCGATGGTCTGCATGCCATCGAACAACTCGAACCAGGCGGCCACCATCAACAAGTGCACCGCCAGTTGGTAGATGGCGGCAAAGCCCGGGTCATTACGGTCTATGAACAGGCTCACCAGCGCCTCGGGCAACAGCAAAAACAGCGCGGCAAAGGCAAACATCACGGTTGCCCCGAAGCCGATGCCCACGCGCCCCGCGCTGCGCGCCGCCAGCAGGTTGCCGGCGCCGTAGTACAGGCCCACGCGCATGGTTACCGCATAGGAGAGCCCTGTCGGCACCATGAATGCCGTGGACACGATCTGCAGGGCGATCTGGTGGGCCGCCAGTTCGGTGCTGCCCAGCACCCCCATGCACAACGCGGCAAAGGCGAACAGGCCCACTTCCACCATGTAGGTGCCGCCAATCGGCAGGCCCAGCCGCCACAGCTCACGCAGGGCGTGCAGCGATGGGCGCGACAGGCCCTTGCGCAGCGGGTAGGCGGCATAGGCCGGGTGCCAGCGGATGTACAACGACAGGGCAATGGCCATGCCCATCGACACCACCGCAGTGACCAGGCCGATACCCATCAGCCCGAGCCTGGGCAGGCCGAACATGCCCTCGATCAGCGCCACGTTGAGCAGGTAGTTCAGCACCGTGCCGACCAGGCTGATGACCATCACCGGGGTCGAACGGCCAAGGGCACTGGTGAACCCGCGCAAGGCCATGAAGGTCAGGTAACCGGGCAACGCCAGCGGCAGCAGGGTCAGAAACTGGGCAGCCGAGGCCACGTTCTCGGGCTGTTGCCCGAACAGCAGCAGTACCGGCTCAAGGTTCCACAGCACCAGCGCGGCGAACAGCGCCAGGCCCCAGGCCAGCCACAGGCCGTTCTGGGCCAGACGGGTGGCCCCTTCGATGTCGTTGGCGCCCTTGCGAATCGCCACCAGGGTACCCACTGCGGCGATCACCCCCAGGCAGAAGATCGACACGAAGGAATAGCTGGCCGCGCCCAGGCCACCGCCGGCCAAGGCCTGCGGGCTGATGCGGGCCATCATCAGGGTGTCGGTCAGCACCATCAGCATGTGCGCCAGCTGCGAGGCGATCAGCGGCCCGGCCAGGCGCAACAAAGCCTTGAGTTCTGTAGTGGGCGCGACGTGCATGGGCTGTCCTTGTTCCTGAGGTGATCAACGAAGCGCGATTCTGAGGCTTTGGTCAACTTTGCACAAAAGGATAAAAGCGATGGTTGGCATGAGTTGAACTCATGCCTGCAAGTTTCGGATAATTCGCCTCTGTCCCTAGATTGCAGGTGCCTCATGTCGCGCCAGCTACCTCCGCTGTATGCCTTGCGCGCATTCGAGGCCGCTGCGCGGCTCAGTTCGTTCACCCGCGCGGGCGAAGAGCTGTCGATCACGCAAAGTGCCATCAGCCGGCATATCCGTACCCTGGAAGAGCATTTCGCCTGCCGCCTGTTCGTGCGCAGTGGCCGCAATCTGCAACTGACCGAAGCTGGGCGGGTATTGCTGCCGGGGGTGCGCGAAGGCTTTGCCGCGTTCGCCCGTGCCTGTGAAACCCTGTGTGGTGAAGATGACATCCTGCGCATGAAAGCACCTTCGACCCTGACCATGCGGTGGTTGCTGGCCTGCCTGAGCCGGTTTCGCCACCTGCAACCCGGTAACGAGGTACAGCTGACCAGCGCCTGGATGGATGTGGACCATGTGGACTTCAACCAGGAACCGTTCGATTGTGCGGTGTTGCTCAGCGATGGGGTGTTCCCGGCAGACTGGGAGGTGCGCAAGCTGTTCCCGGAGTTGTTGATTCCGGTCGGCGCACCGGACCTGCTTGGCGAAAAGCCCTGGAGCGTGTCCCGGCTGGCCGGTATCGAGCTGCTGCACCCCACGGTGGACAAGCGCGACTGGCGTGACTGGCTGCAGCGCATGGGCCTCGCTGGCAAGGTATCGCTCAAGGGTGGGCAGGTTTTCGACACGCTGGAGCTGAGCATGATTGCCGCAGCGCGTGGCTACGGCATCTCCATCGGCGACTTGCTGATGGTGGCCGAGGACGTGGCGCAGAAGCGCCTGAGCCTGCCCTGGCCGACGGCGGTGCCCAGTGGCATGGATTACTACCTGGTGTGGCCGCGTACCCGGCGCGGGGGCGAGCGGTTGCGCCGGTTGAGTGCATTTCTGGAACAGGAGGTGGCGGCCATGGATCTCCCGGATGTGGAAATACTGCCGCCCCTTTGATGGCTTGCACTGGCCTTGTCGCCGGCAAGCCAGCTCCCACAGGGGTCGCCTTAGGGCTGACAGGTGTTTG
>NZ_AEWE02000100.1:0-24271 GCF_000190455.2 Pseudomonas sp. TJI-51 | reverse complement strand
CAAACACCTGTCAGCCCTAAGGCGATCCCTGTGGGCTGGCTTGCCAGCGATGGGGCCAGTACAGGCAATCAATAATTTAGCCTTTACCACCCGGTGCCAGCATGTTCTCCGGCCTTACCCACTGGTCGAACTGCTCATTGGTCAGGTACTTCAACTCCAGCGCGGCCTCCCTCAGGGTCTTGCCTTCGCTGTAGGCCTTCTTGGCGATCTCCGCGGCTTTGTCATAACCGATGTGCGGGTTCAACGCGGTCACCAGCATCAACCCGCGTTCCAGGTGTGCGGCCATCTGCTGGGCGTCGGGCTCGATACCCGCCACGCAGTGCTGCTGGAAGTTGCGGCAGCCATCGGCCAGCAACTCGACCGACTGCAACAGGTTGTGGATGATCACCGGCTTGAACACGTTCAACTGCAAATGCCCCTGGCTGGCGGCAAAGCCGATCGCCGCATCGTTGCCCAATACCTGGCACGCCAGCATCGACAGCGCCTCGCACTGGGTAGGGTTGACCTTGCCCGGCATGATCGAGCTGCCCGGCTCGTTGGCCGGCAGGCGTACCTCGGCCAACCCGGCACGCGGCCCGGAGCCCAGCAGGCGCAGGTCGTTGGCGATCTTCATCAGGGCCACTGCCAGGGTCTTCAACGCGCCGGCCAGGCTGGTCAGCGGTTCATGGCCGGCCAGGGCGGCGAACTTGTTTGGCGCGGTGACGAACGGCAGCCCGGACTCTGCTGCCAGTTCGGCGGCAATGGCTTCGGCAAAACCGTGCGGGGCATTCAGCCCGGTGCCCACGGCAGTACCGCCCTGGGCCAGTTCGCACACGGCCGGCAGGGTGGCACGAATGGCCCGTTGGGCGTAGTCCAGCTGGGCAACAAAAGCCGATACCTCCTGGCCGAAGGTGATCGGCGTGGCATCCATCATGTGCGTGCGGCCGGTCTTGACCAGTTTGTTGTGCCGCGCCGCCAGTTCGGCCAGCCCGGCCGACAGTTCGCCGATGGCAGGCAGCAGTTTTTCCTGCACGGCCTGCGCCGCGGCAATGTGCATGGCGGTCGGGAAGCAGTCGTTGGAGCTTTGCGAGCGGTTGACGTGGTCGTTGGGGTGCACCGGCGTTTTGCCGCCCCGGCCCTGGCCAGCCAGTTCATTGGCTCGCCCGGCAATCACCTCGTTGACGTTCATGTTGCTCTGTGTGCCGCTGCCTGTCTGCCAGACGACCAGCGGGAACTGATCGTCGTGCTTGCCCGCCAGCACCTCGTCGGCGGCCTGTTCGATCAGCCGGGCGATGTCGGCCGGCAAGTCGCCATTGCGGTCGTTGACCCGTGCCGCGGCCTTCTTGATCAGCGCCAGGGCGTGCACCACCGCGAGCGGCATGCGTTCCTTGCCGATGGCGAAGTTGATCAGCGAACGCTGGGTCTGCGCACCCCAGTAGGCGTGCTCAGGAACTTCGACCGGGCCCAGGCTGTCTGTCTCGATACGGCTCATTCTGTACTCACTCCTGTGTAGTTCGAATTCGCAGTTTAGGCCTTGATTCGACCGAGCGGTTCAGTCGCTCGTCGTGCCACTTGAGCACCGCGCTACCACGGCGCAGAATGCTCTACTCTGAGGTACCCGCCTCCCTCTCTCTGAAGGAAATGCAATGACCCGTCTCCGTGTCCTTTGTGCCGCCGTTGCCCTGGTTTGCGCCAGCGGCCAGGTACTCGCTGCCACCGCCAGCCACAACGCTGCTGCCGAGAAATTCCTGACCCTGGCCAACGCCGACAAGTTGGGCACCCCGGTGTACATGCAGGTCCAGCAGATGTTCGCCCAGCGCTTCGCCCAGACCAAAGCCCCGGCCAGCAAGCAGCCGGTGCTGGAAAGCTACCAGGCCAAGGCCAACGCCGCGCTGGACAACGCCATCGGCTGGAACAAGCTGAAGCCGAAGATGGTAGACCTGTACACCCAGACCTTCACCGAGCAGGAACTCAAGGACCTGGTCAAGTTCTACGAGTCGCCGCTGGGCAAGAAAGTGCTGCGCGAAATGCCCAAGGTCACCCAGCAGTCGGCGCAGCTGACCCAGCAGAGCCTCGAGCCGGCCGTACCGGTGGTGAACAAGCTGCTCGAAGACATGACCAAAGAGCTGGACCCGAACGCTGGCAAGGCCGCCGCCCCAGCGAAGAAGTGAGTAAGCCGCAATGACCATGCAACAGCGTATCGAACAGCAGCTGGCCAGCCTGGCGCCGCAACACCTGCAAGTGCTCGATGAAAGCCACATGCACAGTCGTGGTCAGGAGACCCACTACAAGGCAGTGATCGTCAGCGAGCAGTTTGCCGGGTTGAACAGCGTCAAGCGCCACCAGAAGGTGTACGCCACCATGGGTGAGCTGATGGGCCAGATCCACGCCCTGGCCATTCATACCTACACCGGCGAAGAGTGGGCCAAGGTCGGCGCTGCACCGGCCTCGCCGGTATGCGCCGGCGGCGGGCACTGAAACCTTGCTGTTGTTCTGGTAGAATCCTGCAAGATCCGGGGGCCGCTTTGCGGCCCTTTCGCGACACGAGGCCGCTGTTACAGCGACTGCACAGCTTGATGGCGGGTGCGGTCCTTGTAGGAGCGGCCTTGTGTCGCGAAAGGGGCGCAGAGCGCCCCCTGTTTTTTTGCCACACCGTCAAACCCGGTCCGCCCCTTACGAGGGCAACCACCTGGAGAACCTGCTTCATGTCCCAAGCCATCGTCGTCGCGGCGCTGTACAAGTTCGTTACCCTGCAAGACTACGTCGAGTTGCGCGAGCCACTGCTCAAAGCCATGCTCGACAACCAGGTCAAGGGCACCCTGCTGCTGGCCCATGAGGGCATCAACGGCACCGTGTCGGCCACCCGCGAAGGTATCGACGGCCTGCTGGCCTGGCTGCGCAGCGACCCACGCCTGGTCGATGTCGACCATAAAGAGTCGTACTGCGACGAACAGCCGTTCTACCGCACCAAGGTCAAGCTCAAGAAAGAGATCGTTACACTCGGCGTGCCCGGCGTGGACCCCAACCAGGCCGTGGGCACCTACGTCGAGCCCAAGGACTGGAACGCCCTGATCAGCGACCCGGAAGTGCTGCTGATCGACACCCGCAACGACTACGAAGTGGCCATTGGCACCTTCAAGGGCGCCATCGACCCCAAGACCGAAACCTTCCGCGAGTTCCCCGAGTACATCAAGGCCAACTTCGACCCCAGCAAGCACAAGAAGGTGGCCATGTTCTGCACGGGCGGCATCCGCTGCGAAAAAGCCTCCAGCTATATGCTCGGTGAAGGCTTCGAGGAGGTCTATCATCTCAAGGGCGGCATCCTGAAGTACTTCGAGGAAGTGCCTCAGGAACAAAGCCTGTGGGATGGTGACTGCTTCGTCTTCGACAACCGCGTCACGGTGCGCCATGACCTGAGCGAAGGCGAGTACGACCAGTGCCACGCCTGCCGCCACCCGATCAATGCTCAGGAGCGCGCGTCCGAGCACTATTCGCCAGGTGTCAGCTGCCCGCATTGCTGGGACACCCTGAGCGAAAAGACCCGCCGCAGCGCCATCGACCGGCAGAAGCAGATCGAGCTGGCCAAGGCGCGCAACCTGCCGCACCCGATCGGTTACAACTACAAAGCCGAGGCCTGATGCATGTCTGCCCGCCTGATCTATGTGATGGACCCGATGTGCTCCTGGTGCTGGGGTTTCGCGCCAGTGGCCGCGGCCCTGATCGCCCAGGCGCATGAGGCGGGTGTGCCCACCCACCTGGTGGTGGGCGGGCTGCGCACCGGCGGCAGTGCGCTGGACAGCGCCACGCGCAAGTACATCCTCGAACACTGGCAGGCGGTGGCCGATGCCACGGGCCAGGCGTTCCGCTTCGAAGGGGCCATGCCGGACGGTTTCGTCTACGACACCGAGCCGGCCTGCCGGGCCCTGGTCAGCGCCCGCGAACTGGGTGGCGAGCGCGTCTGGCCGCTGCTGGCGCTGATCCAGCGCGCGTTCTACGAGCAGGGCATGGATGTAACCACCGCACCACAGCTGGTCGACCTGGCTGAACAGGCCGGTTTCGACCGTGCCGCATTCGCCACCACCTTCGCCCAGGCCGATACCCGCGCCGCCACCGCGGCCGATTTCGTCTGGGCCCAGGACCTGGGCATCGCCGGTTTTCCGACCCTGCTCGCCGAGCGCAACGGCCAAGTGGCGCTGTTGACCAACGGCTACCAGCCGTTGGAGCGCCTGCAACCATTGCTCGGCCGCTGGCTGCAGCAGGCCACCTGTGCTTGACCTGCCTGGGTCCCCCGACCCGGTACCGGGCAAGCCCTGCACGGCGGCCGATCGGCTGAGCTGGGCGGAAATCCGCCGGCTGGCCCTGCACCACCGCAAGCAGCTCTGGTCGGCCAACCTGATCGCCGTGCTCGCGGCCTGCTGCAGCGTGCCCATCCCGCTGTTGCTGCCGTTGCTGGTAGACGAAGTGCTGCTCGGCCATGGCGATGCGGCACTGAAGTGGATGAACCACCTGCTGCCGTCGGGCTGGCAGGGGGCCGCCGGCTACATCGGCCTGATGCTGTGCCTTACCCTGTGCCTGCGCCTGGCCGCGTTGGCTTTCAACGTGGTGCAGGCCAAGTTGTTCGCCGGCCTGGCCAAGGACATCGTCTACCGCCTGCGCATCCGCCTGATCGAGCGGCTCAAGCGTATTTCGCTGCAGGAATACGAAAGCCTGGGCAGTGGTACGGTCACCACGCACTTGGTCACCGACCTGGACACCCTCGACAAGTTCGTGGGCGAAACCCTTAGCCGCTTCCTGGTGGCCATGCTCACCTTGACCGGCACGGCCGCCATCCTGATCTGGATGCACTGGCAACTGGCGTTGCTGATCCTGCTGTTCAACCCGCTGGTGATCTACTTCACAGTGCAGTTGGGCAAACGCGTCAAGCACCTCAAAAAGCTCGAGAACGACAGCACCGCGCGGTTCACCCAGGCCCTGGCGGAAACCCTCGATGCCATACAGGAAATACGTGCCGGCAACCGCCAGGGCTATTTCCTCGGCCGGTTGGGCCTGCGTGCCCGTGAAGTGCGCGACTATGCCGTCGACTCGCAATGGAAAAGCGACGCCAGTGGCCGCGCCAGCGGTTTGCTGTTCCAGTTCGGTATCGACATTTTCCGCGCGGCGGCCATGTTGACCGTGCTGTTTTCCGACCTGTCGATCGGGCAGATGCTGGCGGTGTTCAGCTACCTGTGGTTCATGATTGGCCCGGTCGAGCAGTTGCTCAACCTGCAATACGCCTACTATGCCGCCGGCGGCGCCCTCAACCGCCTCAACGAGCTGCTGGCGCGGGCCGACGAGCCGCAGTACCCGGCGGCCAGCGACCCGTTCGCCGGCCGTGACACGGTCGGTATCGAGGTGCGTGACCTGCGCTTTGCCTATGCCGATGAGCCCGTGCTCGACCACCTCGACCTGTCGATCGCGCCGGGTGAGAAGGTGGCCATTGTCGGTGCCAGCGGCGGCGGCAAGAGCACCCTGGTACAACTGCTGCTGGGCTTGTACAGCGCCCAGGCCGGGACCATCCGCTTTGGCGGGGCCAGCTTGCAGGAAATCGGCCTGGAAACCCTGCGCGAAAACGTGGCAGTGGTACTGCAGCACCCATCGCTGTTCAATGACACCGTGCGTGCCAACCTCACCATGGGCCGTGACTGCAGTGACGAGGCCTGTTGGCAGGCGCTGCGCATCGCCCAGCTGGACGCCACCATCGCCGCCTTGCCGCAGGGCCTGGACAGTGTGGTGGGGCGGTCGGGTGTGCGCCTGTCCGGCGGCCAGCGCCAGCGCCTGGCCATCGCCCGCATGGTCCTGGCCGAGCCCAAGGTGGTGATCCTCGACGAGGCCACTTCGGCGCTGGACGCGGCCACCGAATACAACCTGCACCAGGCCTTGGCGCGCTTCCTCAGTGGCCGCACCACGCTGATCATCGCCCACCGCCTGTCGGCCGTGAAACAGGCCGACCGGGTGCTGGTGTTCGATGGTGGGCATGTGGCGGAAGATGGCGACCACCAGCAGTTGATTGCCGAAGGTGGGTTGTATGCCAAGCTGTACGGGCATCTGCAACAGAGCTGAATCCTGGGCCGACCCAGGCTGCGCAAAGCCCCCGCTGCCTTGTCATAAAAATCCCCTTCACAGCGATGGCAAATGGCCTACGCTGTGCTTGTCTGGGTCGATTTGCGCCTTATCTGCTCTGTGACAGGGACTCCATGAAGGGACATCGCACACTCGAAGCGCCAAAGCTGCTGGGCATCACCTGGCCCTTCATCGCCGTCGTGGTCTTCCAGGTGGCGCTGGGTAGTCTCAGCCTGTACACGCTGTCGTCCGTGCGCGCTTACGTTGCGGGCGAGAGTTTGTGGTCCAAGGCGCAGAAAGATGCCATCTATTACCTCAACCTGTACGCCGAGACCCGCGACGAGGGTACCTATCAGCGCTATCGCCAGGCCATAACCGTGCCCCAGGGCGACCAGAAGGTGCGCGAGCTGCTCGACCAGCCGCACCCCGACCTGGAAGCCGCGCGCCAGGCGGTACTCCAGGGCGGCAACCACGCCGACGATGTGCAACGCATCATCTGGTTCTACCGCAACTTCCGCAACATCAGCTACATGCAGACCGCCATCGACTACTGGAATGTCGGTGACGATTACCTGGAGAAGCTGGATGTGCTGGCAGGCGAGATGCACCAGCGCTTCGCTGCAGGCCCAGTGGACGCCGCTGCGGTCGAGGCCTGGAAAGCGCGCATCGTGAGCATCAACGAAGGGGTAACGCCGGCGGCCAAGGCCTTCAGCGATGCGCTGGGCGAAGGGTCGCGCATGCTGCTGCGGGTGCTGCTGTTCACCAACCTGCTGACGGCCATGTTCCTGATCAGCATTGCCTGGCGCCGCTCGAGCAAGCTGCTGGCCCAGCGCCAGGCCTTCGCCAGTGCCCTGCAGGAAGAAAAAGAGCGGGCGCAGATTACCCTGCAGGCTATCGGCGACGCGGTGATAACCACCGATGTGGAGGGCTGCATCGGCTACATGAACCCGGCCGCCGAACAGCTCACCCACTGGCAGGCCGCCCAGGCCCAAGGGTTACCGCTTTCGGCATTGTTCAGCCTGGTCGACGAGCACGCCGAGGAAAACGGCACCAGCCTGGTCGAACAGGTGCTAAACGGCAGCCTCAACGGCGGCGCCGAGCATGCGCGGCTGATCCAGCGCCTGGACGGCAGCACGGTATCGATCAACCTGGTGGGCTCGCCAATCGTCAATGACGGGCAGGTTGCCGGCATTGTGCTGGTGCTGCACGACATGACCCAGGAGCGCCAGTACATTGCCAACCTGTCCTGGCAGGCTACCCATGATGCCCTGACCGGGCTGGCCAACCGCCGCGAGTTCGAATACCGCCTGGAGCAGGCGCTCAATGGCCTGGCCCGCCAGGCCGGGCGGCATTCACTGATGTTCCTGGACCTGGACCAGTTCAAGCTGGTCAATGACACCTGCGGCCACGCCGCTGGCGACGAACTGCTGCGGCACATCTGTGCCGTGCTGCAGTCTGGCCTGCGTGAGGGCGACACCTTGGCGCGGCTGGGGGGCGACGAATTTGGCGTGCTGCTGGAAAACTGCCCCAGCGACCAGGCCGAGCGCATCGCCGAGCAACTGCGCCAGCTGGTGCAAAGCCTGCACTTCGTGTGGAAAGGCCGCCCGTTCGTGACCACGGTCAGCATAGGCCTGGTGCACATGGCCCAGGCCCCCAGCACCCTTGAAGCCTCGTTACGTGCCGCGGACATGGCCTGCTACATGGCCAAGGAAAAAGGCCGCAACCGCGTACAGGTGTACCACGCCGACGACAGCGAGCTGTCCATGCGCTTTGGCGAAATGGCCTGGATCCAGCGTTTGCATGTTGCCCTGGAAGAGAACCGGTTTTGCCTGTACGCGCAGGAAATCGCCCCGCTGAAAACCTTCGAGGGGCCGGGCCATATCGAAATTCTGCTGCGCCTGCACGACGAAAGCGGCCGCACCATCCTGCCCAGCAGCTTCATTCCGGCCGCCGAACGCTACGGCCTGATGACGGCGCTGGACCGCTGGGTGGTACGCAATGTATTCATGGTCATCCGCCAGTGCCTGGACGAGGGGCGGGAAGGGCCGCTGTCGACCTGCGCGATCAACCTGTCGGGGTCGAGCATCGGCGATGACAAGTTCCTGGAATACCTGCAGCGGCTATTCGTCGAGTACGCCATTCCGCCTCGGATGATCTGCTTCGAAATCACCGAAACCAGCGCCATCGCCAACCTGGGTAGCGCCATCCGCTTCATCAACGAGCTCAAGGGCCTGGGTTGCCGCTTCTCGCTCGATGATTTCTGCGCCGGCATGTCCTCGTTCGCCTACCTCAAGCATTTGCCCGTGGATTACCTCAAGATCGACGGTAGTTTCGTCAAGGACATGCTCGACGACCCGGTCAACCGGGCCATGGTCGAAGTCATCAACCATATCGGCCATGTGATGGGCAAGCGCACCATCGCCGAGTTTGTCGAAACGCCCCTGATCGAGCAGGCCCTGCAGGAAATTGGCGTGGATTACGCCCAGGGCTACCTGATCGAACGCCCCCAGGTGTTCACCTGTGACAGTCTGCAGCGCCAACGGATCGCCGCCCGGCCTCTGTTGCAGCGTGCACCTGGCACCTTTCGTTAGCTGGAAATCACAAGGATCAAGGAGCTGAAAGTGATTGATGCATTCGTTCGTATCGGGCCGTTGATGGACCCGGCCAGTTACCCTCAATGGGCTCAGCAACTGATTGAAGATTGCCGCGAGAGCAAGCGCCGGGTCGTGGAGCATGAGTTCTATGCACGCCTGCGCGATGGCCTGCTGAAGCAATCGACCATTCGCCAGTACCTGATTGGCGGCTGGCCGGTGGTGGAGCAGTTCTCGCTGTACATGGCCCACAACCTGACCAAGACCCGCTACGGTCGGCACCAGGGTGAGGACATGGCACGGCGCTGGCTGATGCGCAATATCCGGGTCGAGCTCAACCATGCCGATTACTGGGTGAACTGGTGCCAGGCGCATGGTGTGCATCTGCACGACCTGCAGGCCCAGGACGTGCCGCCGGAGCTCAACGGCCTGAACGACTGGTGCTGGCGGGTGTGTGCCACCGAGAACCTGGCCATTGCCATGGCCGCGACCAACTATGCCATCGAAGGCGCGACGGGCGAATGGTCGGCAGTGGTGTGTTCGACCGACACCTACGCCATGGGCTTCCCGGAGGAAGGGCGCAAGCGGGCGATGAAATGGCTGAAGATGCACGCCCAGTATGACGATGCGCACCCGTGGGAAGCGCTGGAAATCATCTGTACCCTGGCCGGCGAGAACCCCAGCCTGGGCTTGCGCACCGAGTTGCGCAGGGCGATCTGCAAGAGCTACGACTGCATGTTCCTGTTCCTGGAGCGGTGCATGCAGCTTGAGGGGCGCCAGCAGGGGCGTATGCGCCCGGCGTTGGCCGCCGGGTAGGCCCGCCCCGCTGCGAAGCAAGGCCGCGATGGGCCGCGCTGCGGCCCCGGCAATCTCGGCCGTTACTGGGCGTTCAGCGCCTGCCCATTCACGGCCTTGCTGTCCGGCCCCATCAGGTACAGGTACACGGGCATGATTTCTTCAGGCAGCGGGTTGTTCTGCGGGTTCTCGCCAGGGTAAGCCTGCGCCCGCATCGCTGTGCGCGTGGCCCCGGGGTTGATGCTGTTGGCCCGCACCGGCGCCACGCCTTCCAGTTCGTCGGCCAGGGTCTGCATCAGGCCCTCGGTGGCGAACTTGGACACGCCGTAGGCGCCCCAGTAGGCACGGCCCTTGCGCCCCACGCTGCTGCTGGTGAACACCACCGAGGCGTCTTCCGACAGCTTCAGCAGCGGCAGCAGGGTACTGGTGAGCATGAAGGTGGCATTGACGTTGATGTGCATCACGCGCATGAAATGGTCGCCTGACAGCTGTTCCAGCGGCGTGCGCGGGCCGATGATCGAGGCGTTGTTGAGCAGGCCGTCAAGGCGGCCGAACTGCTCTTCGATCATGACCGCCAGGTCGTCGTACTCATGTGCCTGCGCGGTTTCCAGGTTGAACGGAACGACCACCGGCTGCGGATGCCCGGCGGCCAGGATCTGGTCGTAGACCTCGTTCAGGTTGGCTTCGGTCTTGCCCAGCAACAGCACGGTGGCGCCCAGTGCGGCGTAGGCCTTGGCAGCAGCAGCGCCGATGCCGCGGCCGGCACCGGTAACCAGGATGACCCGGCCTTTGAGCAGGTCGGGGCGGGCGGTGTAGTCGAACATGGTTCTGTCCTTGATTCGGGGGTTTTAGCTGCAAGCTGCAAGCTGCAAGCTGCAAGCTACAAGAAAAAGCTGGGCGATGTGGGCTGCTGCAGCTTGTCGCTTGCAACTTGCAACTTGCAGCTTCAGCAGCCGCACAACGCGCTGTCGATCACCTTGCGCAGGTCCAGCGGGTGGTCCACCACCACGTCGGCGCCCCAGTGGTTGGGGTTGTCCTCTGGGTGAATATAGCCGTAGCGCACCGCGGCGGTACGGGTGCCGGCGTCACGGCCCGACTCGATGTCGCGCAAGTCGTCGCCAACGAACAGCACACTGGCCGGGTCCAGGTTCAGGGTGTTGCAGGCCAGGATCAGCGGCTCCGGGTCCGGTTTGCTGTTTTTTACGTGGTCTGGGCAGATCAGCAGCGCCGAACGCTCGGCCAGGCCCAGTTGCTGCATGATCGGCTCGGCGAAGCGCACCGGTTTGTTGGTGACCACGCCCCACAGCAGCTTGCCTTTCTCGATGTCGGCCAGCAGTTCGGCCATGCCGTCGAACAGCTTGCTGTGCACTGCGCAGTCGCGCTGGTAGCGCTCGAGGAACTCCAGGCGCAGGGCCTCGAAGCCTTCGGCTGTGGGGTCCATGGCGAAGGTGGCGGCGACCATGGCCCGCGCACCGCCGGAAATCACCCCGCGGATCAGCGTGTCATCGACCGGCGGCAGGCCGCGTTCGGCGAGCATGGCCTGGCAGATGGCGATGAAGTCCGGCGCCGTGTCGAGCAAGGTGCCGTCCATGTCGAAGAGTACCGCTCGCAAACGCATGCTCATTCCTCGCGCAGGGTCTGGATCATGTAGTTGACGTCGACGTCGCTGCTCAGCTTGTAGTGCTTGGTCAGCGGGTTGTAGGTCAGGCCGATGATGTCCTTGACCTGCAGGCCGGCATCACGGCTCCACGCGCCCAGTTCGGAGGGGCGGATGAACTTCTTGAAGTCATGGGTGCCGCGCGGCAGCATCTTCAGGATGTACTCGGCGCCAACGATGGCCAGCAGGTAGGCCTTGGGGTTGCGGTTGATGGTGGAGAAGAACACCTGGCCGCCTGGCTTGACCATGCGGTAGCAGGCACGGATCACCGACGACGGGTCGGGTACGTGCTCGAGCATTTCCAGGCAGGTGACCACATCGAATTGCTCAGGCATTTCTTCGGCCAGCGCTTCGGCGGTGATCTGCCGGTACTCCACCTGCACGCCAGACTCCAGCTGGTGCAGCTGGGCCACGGCCAGTGGCGCCTCGCCCATGTCGATACCGGTAACGCTGGCGCCGCGCAGGGCCATGGCTTCGCTGAGGATGCCGCCGCCGCAACCTACGTCCAGCACCTTCTTACCGGCCAGGCTGGCGCGTTCGTCGATCCAGTTGACGCGCAGCGGGTTGATTTCATGCAGCGGCTTGAACTCGCTTTCACGGTCCCACCAGCGGTGGGCCAGCGCTTCGAACTTGGCGATTTCGGCGCGGTCGACGTTGCTCATTGGGCAGTCCTCAAAAGCTTGGCTATTAAGCTGCAAGCTGCAAGCCCCAGGCAGCAAGAAAAAGCAGACCTTGTACGCATTCGCTTTTTCCTGCCGCTCGTAGCTTGCGGCTTGCGCTCGAAAAGGCCGGAGTATACCCGAGCGCTCGGCCCCCAGGCTCGCTATAATCGCCGGCTTTTGATATCCGAACGACAGGGAGAGGCAATGCGCGAGCGACTATTGGCGGCGGAGAAGGTGACCGCGATCCGCTGGCAGGGCGGCGTCCTGCACCTGCTCGACCAGCGCCTGCTGCCGTCCCGGGAGTGCTGGCTGGCCTGCGACAATGTCGCGCAGGTGGCAGCCGCGATCCGCGACATGGCGGTGCGCGGTGCTTCGGCGATCGGTATCGCGGCGGCCTACGGCCTGGTGCTGGCCCTGGAAGAGCGGCTGGCCGAAGGTGGTGACTGGGAGCTGGACCTGGAAGAGGACTTTCTCACCCTGGCCGAGGCGCGCCCCACGGCTGCCAACCTGTTCTGGGCATTGAACCGCATGCGCGAGCGCCTGCAGCGCCTGCGCCCGAACGAAGACGTGCTGGCCGCGTGCGAGGCCGAAGCGCTGGCCATTCACGAAAGCGACCGTGAAGCCAACCTGACCATGGCCCAGCACGGCACCGAGCTGATCCGCCGCCACCAGGGCAACGCCCAGACCCTGCTCACCTATGGCAATGCCGGTGCGCTGGCCAGTGGGGGTTTCGGCACCGCGCTGGGGGTGATCCGTGCCGGTTACCTCGAAGGCATGGTCGAGCGGGTGTATGCCGGCGAGACGCGCCCCTGGCTGCAGGGCTCGCGCCTGACCGCGTGGGAGCTGACCAACGAAGGCATCCCGACCACCCTGTGCGCCGATTCGGCGCTGGCCCACCTGATGAAGACCAAGGGCATCACCTGGGTGGTGGTGGGGGCGGACTGCATTGCCGCCAATGGCGACATGGCCGGCAAGATCGGCACTTACCAGCTGGCCGTCAGCGCCATGCACCATGGCGTGCGCTTCATGGTGGTGGCGCCCAGCACCAGCATCGACCTGAACCTGGCGACCGGCGAGGATATCCCCCTGGAAGTTCGTGAGGCCGATGAACTGCTGGATTACGCCGGCACCCGGGTGGCCCCGGAGGTCGAGGTGTTCAACCCGGTGTTCGACGTGACCCCGGCAGACCTGATCGACGTGATCGTGACCGAGCGCGGCATTGTCGAACGTCCGGATACCGCCAAGCTGGCGCAGTTGATGTGCCGCAAGCGCCTGCATTGACAAATGTGCCGGCCTCTTCGCGGTAAACCCGCGAAGAGGCCGGCACAGGCACCAGGAAATCAAGATTCGAACCTGCTTCTGGCTGCCCGCCGCATCTCCCCACCACACCCGCCTTTGTGGTAACATCCGGCAGTTTCCAAGGCCGCCCATCACGGCGGCCTTCATTGCGCAGATCCATGGCACAACTCATTGATTTGTCGTAAGTCGTCGCACCCTTATGCGCTGCGGCGGCGAGCTTCGTTCGGCCCTTGATGGAGCTGCGAAGTTTCACCAGAAAAAGGAATCAGGCTTCTCATGGGCGAACTGGCCAAAGAAATCCTCCCGGTCAATATCGAAGACGAACTGAGACAGTCCTACCTCGACTACGCGATGAGCGTGATTGTCGGGCGAGCGCTGCCCGATGCACGTGACGGCTTGAAGCCCGTGCATCGTCGCGTTCTCTATGCGATGAGCGAACTGGGCAACGACTGGAACAAGCCGTACAAGAAATCCGCCCGTGTGGTCGGTGACGTGATCGGTAAGTACCACCCGCACGGCGACACTGCGGTCTACGACACCATCGTGCGTATGGCCCAGCCCTTCTCGCTGCGCTACCTGCTGGTCGATGGCCAGGGCAACTTCGGTTCGGTGGACGGCGACAATGCCGCGGCCATGCGATACACCGAAGTGCGCATGACCAAGCTGGCCCACGAGCTGCTGTCCGACCTGCACAAGGAAACCGTCGACTGGGTGCCCAACTACGACGGCACCGAGCAGATCCCGGCGGTCATGCCCACGCGTATCCCCAACCTGCTGGTCAACGGTTCCAGCGGTATCGCCGTGGGTATGGCGACCAACATTCCGCCGCACAACCTTGGCGAAGTCATCGACGGTTGCCTGGCGCTGATCGACAACCCGGAAGTCACCGTCGATGAACTGATGCAGTTCATCCCCGGCCCGGACTTCCCGACAGCCGGCATCATCAACGGTCGCCAAGGCATCATCGAGGCCTACCGCACCGGCCGCGGCCGCATCTACATGCGTGCCCGCTCCGAGGTCGAAGACATCGACAAGGTCGGTGGCCGCCAGCAAATCGTGATCACCGAGCTGCCGTACCAGCTGAACAAGGCGCGGCTGATCGAGAAGATCGCCGAGCTGGTCAAAGAGAAAAAGATCGAAGGCATCACCGAGCTGCGCGATGAGTCCGACAAGGACGGCATGCGCATCGTCATCGAGCTGCGCCGCGGCGAAGTGCCGGAGGTGGTGCTCAACAACCTCTACCAGCAAACCCAGCTGCAGAGCGTATTCGGCATCAACGTGGTGGCCCTGGTGGACGGCCGCCCGCGGCTGCTCAACCTCAAGGACCTGCTCGAAGCGTTCGTCCGTCACCGCCGTGAAGTGGTGACCCGCCGTACTGTCTTCGAGCTGCGCAAGGCCCGCGAACGCGGCCACATCCTTGAAGGCCAGGCGGTTGCGCTGTCCAACATCGACCCGGTCATTGCCTTGATCAAGGCTTCGCCTACGCCTTCCGAGGCCAAGGAAGCCCTGATTTCCACGCCGTGGGAGTCCAGTGCCGTGCAGGTGATGGTCGAGCGCGCCGGTGCCGAGGCCTGCCGCCCTGAAGACCTGCCCGAGCAGTATGGCCTGCACGATGGCAAATACTTCCTGTCGCCGGAACAGGCCCAGGCCATTCTCGACCTGCGCCTGCACCGCCTGACCGGCCTGGAGCACGAGAAGCTGCTGGCCGAGTACCAGGAAATTCTCGAGCAGATCGGCGAGCTGATCCGCATCCTCAACAGCGCCGAGCGCCTGATGGAAGTGATCCGCGAAGAGCTGGAGGCCATCCGCGCCGAGTACGGCGATGCCCGCCGCACCGAAATCCTCAATGCCAGCCACGACCTCAACTACGGCGACATGATCCCGGAAGAAGAGCGCGTGGTCACCATTTCCCACGGTGGTTACGCCAAGACCCAGCCGTTGTCCGCTTACCAGGCCCAGCGCCGTGGCGGCAAAGGCAAGTCGGCGACCGGCGTGAAGGACGAGGACTACATCGAGCACCTGCTGGTCGCCAACAGCCACGCCACGCTGCTGCTGTTCTCCAGCAAGGGCAAGGTGTACTGGAAAAAGACCTACGAAATTCCGGAAGCATCGCGTGCCGCCCGTGGTCGCCCGCTGGTGAACCTGCTGCCGCTGGAAGAGGGTGAGCGCATCACCGCCATGCTGCAGGTGGACCTCGAGGCGCTGCAGCAGAACGCCGACCTTGACGAAGAGCTGGAAGACGCCGACGACACCGTGCTCGAAGGTGAGCTGGTCGAGGCCGAGGAAGTTGACGAAGAAGACGGCGACACCCCTGAGTGGGTGGCAGAGCCGACCGGCGCGTACATCTTCATGGCCACCGCTTCGGGTACCGTCAAGAAGACCCCGCTGGTGCAGTTCGCCCGCCCGCGCTCCAATGGCCTGATTGCCTTGAAGCTCAAAGAAGGCGATACCCTGATTGCGGCGGCCATCACCGACGGCGCCAAGGAAGTGATGATGTTCTCCGACGCTGGCAAGGTCATTCGCTTTGCCGAGAGCGTGGTGCGTGAAATGGGCCGTAACGCCCGTGGCGTGCGGGGCATGAAGCTGGGCAAGGGGCAGCAGATCATTTCCATGCTGATTCCGGAGTCTGGCGCGCAGATCCTGACCGCTTCCGAGCGTGGCTTTGGCAAGCGTACCCCGCTGTCCAAGTTCCCGCGCCGCGGCCGTGGCGGCCAGGGCGTGATCGCCATGGGCACCAAGGGGCGCAATGGCTTGCTGATCGGCGCCATCCAGGTGCACGAAGGCGAGGAGATCATGCTGATCTCCGACCAGGGCACGCTGGTGCGCACCCGGGTTGGCGAAGTGTCCAGCCTGAGCCGCAACACGCAGGGTGTGACCTTGATCAAGCTGGCTGCCGACGAAACACTGGTTGGCCTGGAGCGGATCCAGGAACCGTCCGAGGACGAACTCGACGATATGGTCGAGGCGGGCGAGGAGGGTGTCGAGGCCGAAGTGCCAGACAATGACGAAGCTGCAGGCGCCGAAGAAGCCCCGCAGGAGTAAGCAGGTGTAAAACCCGAACGGGGCGACCAAGGTCGCCCCGTTTGACTGATAACTGCAGGCAATGCCTGGCCGGGTGCGAGCAAGCTTTTTGTAGGAGCGGCCTTGTGTCGCGAAAGGGCTGCAAAGCAGCCCCAGGATTTCAGCGGCGCTGCAAAAAGCTGGGGCCGCTTCGCGGCCCTATCGCGACACAAGGCCGCTCCCACAAAGAGGCGCGTGCGGCCTGCAAGAAATGAATTTGTACCATTTGGCAGAGCGAGAGTGGATGTGAGCAACCGAGCCTTTAACTTCTGCGCAGGCCCTGCCGCGCTTCCTACCGCTGTTCTGCAGCGCGCCCAGGCTGAAATGCTGGACTGGCATGGCAAGGGCTTGTCGGTGATGGAAATGAGCCATCGCAGCGACGATTACGTGGCTATCGCCGAAAAGGCCGAGCAGGACCTGCGTGACCTGCTGTCTATCCCCTCCAACTACAAGGTACTGTTCCTGCAGGGCGGTGCCAGCCAGCAGTTCGCTGAGATCCCGCTGAACCTGCTACCGGAAAACGGCACTGCCGACTACATCGAGACCGGCATCTGGTCGAAAAAGGCCATCGAGGAAGCGCGCCGCTTCGGCAACGTCAACGTCGCCGCCAGCGCCAAGGCCTACGATTACCTGGCCATTCCGGGCCAGAACGACTGGAAACTGACCAGCAACGCTGCCTACGTGCACTATGCGTCCAACGAAACCATCGGTGGCCTGCAGTTCGACTGGGTGCCGCAGACCGGTGACGTTCCGCTGGTGGTCGACATGTCCTCCGACATCCTTTCGCGCCCGATCGACGTGTCGCAGTTCGGCCTGATTTATGCCGGCGCGCAGAAAAACATCGGCCCCAGCGGCCTGGTGGTGGTGATCGTGCGTGAAGACCTGCTGGGCCACGCCCGCAGCAGTTGCCCGACCATGCTCGACTACAAGGTGTCGGCCGACAACGGCTCGATGTACAACACCCCGGCCACTTACTCCTGGTACCTCTCGGGCCTGGTGTTCGAGTGGCTCAAGGAGCAGGGCGGTGTCGAGGCCATGGAGCAGCGCAACCGGGCCAAGAAAGACCGCCTGTACGGCTTCATCGACAGCAGCGAGTTCTACACCAACCCGATCAGCGTCAATGCCCGCTCGTGGATGAACGTGCCGTTCCGCCTGGCCGATGAACGCCTGGACAAGGCCTTCCTCGCCGGTGCCGATGCCCGCGGCCTGCTCAACCTCAAGGGCCACCGCTCGGTGGGCGGGATGCGCGCTTCTATCTACAACGCCCTGGGCCTGGACGCCGTGGAAGCGCTGGTGGCCTACATGGCTGAATTCGAGAAGGAGCACGGCTGATGTCGGAACAGGAACTCAAAGCCCTGCGCGTTCGCATCGACAGCCTCGACGAAAAAATCCTCGAGCTGATCAGCGAGCGCGCCCGGTGTGCCGAAGAGGTTGCGCGGGTCAAGACCGCTTCGCTCAAAGAAGGCGAGAAGCCGGTGTTCTACCGCCCCGAGCGCGAAGCAGCAGTGCTCAAGCGGGTGATGGAGCGTAATAAAGGGCCGCTGGGCAACGAAGAAATGGCGCGGCTGTTCCGCGAAATCATGTCGTCGTGCCTGGCCCTGGAAGAGCCGCTGAAAATCGCCTACCTGGGCCCTGAAGGCACCTTCACCCAGGCGGCGGCCATGAAGCACTTCGGCCACGCGGTGATCAGCCGCCCGATGGCGGCCATCGACGAGGTGTTCCGTGAAGTTGCGGCCGGTGCGGTCAATTTTGGCGTGGTGCCGGTGGAAAACTCCACCGAAGGCGCGGTCAGCCACACCCTGGACAGCTTCCTCGAACACGACATGGTGATTTGCGGCGAAGTCGAGCTGCGTATCCACCACCACCTGCTGGTGGGCGAGAGCACCAAGACCAACAGCATCACCCGCATCTATTCCCATGCCCAGTCCCTGGCCCAGTGCCGCAAGTGGCTGGACGCGCACTACCCGAATGTGGAGCGGGTGGCGGTATCGAGCAATGCCGAGGCCGCCAAGCGCGTGAAGGGCGAGTGGAACTCGGCGGCGATCGCCGGTGACATGGCTGCCAACCTGTATGGCCTGACCCGCCTGGCCGAGAAGATCGAAGACCGCCCGGACAACTCCACGCGCTTTTTGATGATCGGCCAGCAGGAAGTGCCGCCCACCGGCGACGACAAGACCTCGATCATTGTTTCGATGAGCAACAAGCCGGGCGCGCTGCATGAGCTGCTGGTGCCGTTCCACCAGAACGGCATCGACCTGACCCGCATCGAAACCCGCCCGTCGCGCAGCGGCAAGTGGACCTACGTGTTCTTCATCGACTTCGTTGGCCACCACCGCGACCCACTGATCAAGGCGGTGCTCGAACAGATCAGCCAGGAGGCTGTGGCGCTGAAGGTGCTGGGCTCGTATCCGAAGGCAGTGCTTTGATTCAGGGCCGCGGGGGGCGCTTTGCGCCCCATCGCAGGCAAGCCAGCTCCCACAGGTACAGCACAACCCTCCAGGTTTGCACTGCCCCTGTAGGCGCTGGCGTGCCTGCGAAGGGTGTGGGAGCTGGCTTGCCGGCGATGGGCTGCAGCGCAGCCCCAGCGTTCTTCCAGGCTGTCCCGATTTCTGAACAGGGTTCACACCAGTGGTAAATGCAGCAAAAACCAAACCCGCGCCCATCATCAACCGCCTGGTCGTAGTTGGCCTCGGCCTGATCGGTGGTTCGTTCGCCAAGGGCCTGCGTGAAAGCGGTCTGTGCCGCGAAGTGGTCGGAGTCGACCTGGATGCCCCCTCGCGCAAGCAGGCCGTAGCCTTGGGCGTGGTCGACCGCTGCGAAGAAGACCTCGCCACCGCCTGCGTGGGCGCCGATGTCATCCAGCTGGCCGTGCCCATCCTGGCCATGGAGAAAGTTCTGGCGCGCCTGGCCCGGCTAGACCTGGGCGACGCCATCATCACCGACGTCGGCAGCGCCAAGGGCAATGTTGTTCGTGAGGCGCGTTCCGTTTTTGTGAACGAGAGCGGCCAGCGCCTGCCGCGCTTCGTGCCTGGCCACCCCATTGCCGGTTCCGAGCAGAGCGGGGTAGAGGCATCCAACGCCACCTTGTTCCGCCGGCACAAGGTCATTCTCACGCCGCTGGCCGAAACCGACCCGGCCGCACTGGCCCTGGTCGACCGCCTGTGGCGCGCGCTGGAGGCCGATGTCGAGCACATGACGGTCGAGCGCCACGACGAAGTGCTGGCCGCCACCAGCCACTTGCCGCACCTGTTGGCCTTTGGCCTGGTCGATTCACTGGCCAAACGCAATGAAAACCTCGAGATCTTCCGGTACGCTGCCGGGGGGTTCCGCGATTTCACCAGGATCGCCGGCAGCGACCCGACCATGTGGCATGACATCTTCCTCGCCAACCGCGATGCTGTCCTGCGCACACTTGATACATATCGCAGTGATCTCGACGCCTTGCGCGACGCTATCGCTGAAGGGGACGGGCACCAGTTGCTGGGTGTATTCACCCGCGCACGCGTTGCCCGCGAGCATTTCAGTAAAATCCTGGCCCGTCGGGCCTATGTGGACGCTATGAACGCCAACGATCTGATTTTCCTGGCCCAACCGGGTGGCCGCCTGAACGGGCGGATTCGTGTACCGGGCGACAAGTCGATTTCTCACCGCTCGATCATGCTTGGCTCGCTGGCCGAGGGCACCACCGAGGTCGAAGGCTTCCTCGAAGGTGAAGACGCCCTGGCGACCCTGCAGGCATTCCGTGACATGGGTGTGGTCATCGAAGGCCCCAACCACGGCCGCGTGACCATTCATGGTGTTGGCCTGCACGGCCTGAAGCCGCCGCCCGGCCCGCTGTACGTAGGCAACTCGGGGACCTCGATGCGTTTGCTGTCCGGCTTGCTGGCCGGCCAGCCGTTCGACGTGACCATGACCGGTGATGCCTCGTTGTCCAAGCGCCCGATGAACCGTGTGGCCAACCCGCTGCGCGAAATGGGTGCCGTGGTCGAGACCGGCCCGGAAGGCCGCCCGCCGCTGACCATTCGCGGCGGCCACCGGCTCAAGGGGCTGACCTACACGCTGCCGATGGCCAGCGCGCAGGTCAAATCCTGCCTGCTGCTGGCCGGCCTGTACGCCGAAGGCAAAACCACCGTCACCGAGCCGGCACCGACCCGCGATCACACCGAGCGCATGCTGCGCGGTTTCGGCTACGCGGTAGAAAGCAATGGCCCGGTGGCCTCGTTGCAGTCTGGGGGCAAGCTGACCGCTACCCGCATCGAAGTGCCGGCCGACATCTCCTCGGCAGCCTTCTTCTTGGTGGCGGCGTCCATCGCCGAAGGCTCCGAGCTGGTGCTGGAGCACGTCGGCATCAACCCGACCCGTACCGGTGTCATCGACATCCTGCGCCTGATGGGTGGCGACATCAGCCTGGAGAACCAGCGTGAAGTCGGCGGCGAGCCGGTGGCCGACCTGCGTGTGCGCGGGGCCAAGCTGAAGGGTATCGATATCCCTGAAGAGCTGGTGCCGCTGGCTATCGACGAGTTCCCCGTGCTGTTCGTTGCCGCTGCCTGCGCCGAAGGCCGTACCGTGCTGCGCGGTGCCGAAGAGCTGCGGGTGAAGGAGTCCGACCGTATCCAGGTGATGGCCGACGGCCTGCTGACCCTGGGCATCAAGTGCGAGCCGACCCCGGACGGCATCATCATCGACGGCGGCCAGCTGGGCGGCGGCGAAGTGCATGGCCACGGTGACCACCGCATTGCCATGGCCTTCAGCGTGGCCTCGCTACGCGCCAGTGCGCCGATCCGCATTCATGACTGCGCCAACGTTGCCACGTCGTTCCCCAACTTCCTGGCGCTGTGCGCCGAAGTGGGCATCCGCGTGGCCGAAGAGGGCAAGTCGTGAACACGCTGGCCCCCATCATCACCATCGACGGGCCGAGTGGCTCTGGCAAAGGTACGGTGGCCGGCTTGCTGGCGCGCGAACTGGGCTGGCGCCTGCTGGACTCGGGCGCGCTGTACCGGCTGCTGGCGTTCAATGCCAGCAACCACGGTGTCGATCTGACCAACGAAGAGCTGCTGACCAAGCTGGCCGCCCATCTGGATGTGCAGTTCATCGCCGCCGAGCCCGGTAAGCTGCAGCAGACCATTCTTGAAGGTGAGGACGTCAGCCAGGTCATCCGCACCGAAACCGTCGGTGCCGGTGCCTCGATGGTGGCGTCGCTGCCTGCCGTGCGTGAGGCGCTGCTGCAGCGCCAGCGCGCCTTCCGGGAAATGCCCGGGCTGATTGCCGACGGCCGCGACATGGGCACGGTGGTATTCCCCGACGCGCCGCTGAAGGTATTTCTGACCGCCAGTGCCGAGGAACGGGCGCGCCGCCGCTACCTGCAGTTGAAGGGCAAGGGTGAAGATGTTAGTCTGTCGAGTCTGCTGGATGAGATTCGGGCGCGTGATGAACGCGACACTCAGCGTGCAGTGGCCCCGCTGAAACCAGCGGCAGACGCCATTCAGCTGGATTCCACCGAGTTGTCCATCGAGCAGGTGTTGCAACGTATCAGGAGCGAGATCGCCCAGCGCGACCTTCTCTGATCACCAGGAAAGCAGGCAGGTTCACCAGTCAACGTCTTGCCGGCGTTCCTTTACTTAAAACAGACCCACATTGTCTGGAATGTGGCGAGGGGCGTTTGTTTCGCCCGAATCTACAGGAATTAAAATGAGCGAAAGCTTTGCAGAACTCTTTGAAGAAAGCCTGAAAACCCTCAATCTTCAGCCGGGTGCCATCATCACCGGTATCGTTGTCGACATCGACGGCGACTGGGTTACCGTACACGCTGGCCTGAAGTCCGAGGGTGTCATCCCGCTCGAGCAGTTCTACAACGAAGCTGGCGAACTGACCATCAAGGTCGGTGACGAAGTCCACGTTGCGCTGGACGCGGTCGAAGACGGCTTTGGCGAAACCAAACTGTCCCGTGAAAAAGCCAAGCGCGCCGAGTGCTGGATTGTTCTGGAAGCAGCTTTCGCCGCCGAAGAAGTGGTCAAGGGCGTTATCAACGGTAAGGTTAAGGGCGGCTTCACTGTCGACGTTAACGGCATCCGTGCGTTCCTGCCGGGCTCCCTGGTTGATGTCCGCCCAGTGCGCGACACCACCCACCTGGAAGGCAAAGAGCTGGAATTCAAGGTCATCAAGCTGGACCAGAAGCGCAACAACGTTGTCGTTTCCCGTCGCAGCGTGCTGGAAGCCGAGAACTCCGCCGAGCGCGAAGCCCTGCTGGAAACCCTGCAGGAAGGCCAGCAAGTCAAAGGTATCGTCAAGAACCTCACCGACTACGGCGCATTCGTGGACCTGGGCGGTATCGACGGCCTGCTGCACATCACCGACATGGCTTGGAAGCGCATCAAGCACCCATCGGAAATCGTTAACGTTGGCGACGAAGTCGACGTACGCGTTCTGAAGTTCGACCGTGAGCGCAACCGCGTTTCGCTGGGTCTGAAGCAAATGGGGGAAGATCCGTGGGTAGCTATCACTGCCCGTTACCCAGAAGGTACTCGCGTACAGGCTCGCGTAACCAACCTGACCGACTACGGCTGCTTCGCTGAGCTGGAAGAAGGCGTTGAAGGTCTGGTACACGTTTCCGAAATGGACTGGACCAACAAGAACATCCACCCGTCGAAAGTCGTTCAGGTTGGCGACGAAGTGGAAGTCATGGTTCTGGACATCGACGAAGAGCGTCGTCGTATCTCCCTGGGCATCAAGCAGTGCAAGTCCAACCCATGGGAAGACTTCTCCGGCCAGTTCAACAAGGGTGACAAGATCACCGGTACCATCAAGTCGATCACCGACTTCGGTATCTTCATCGGTCTGGACGGCGGCATCGACGGCCTGGTTCACCTGTCCGACATCTCCTGGAACGAAACCGGCGAAGAAGCCGTACGTCGTTTCAAGAAGGGCGACGAGCTGGAAACCGTCATCCTGTCGGTTGACCCAGAGCGCGAGCGCATCTCCCTGGGCATCAAGCAGCTGGAAGACGATCCGTTCTCCAACTTCGTTGCTGTCAACGACAAGGGCGCTATCGTCAAGGGCATCGTGAAAGAAGTTGACGCCAAAGGCGCCATCGTCACCCTGGCCGACGACATCGAAGCCACTCTGAAAGCTTCCGAAATCAGCCGTGACCGCGTTGAAGACGCGCGCAACGTTCTGAAGGAAGGCGAAGAGATCGAAGCCAAGATCATCAGCGTTGACCGCAAGTCCCGCGTGATCAGCCTGTCGATCAAGTCGAAAGACGACGCTGAAGAGCGTGAAGCTATCCAGAGCCTGAAAAACGCTCCGGAAGCTGCTGCCGACACCACCATGGCTGCGCTGCTGCGCGAAGCAATGGCCAAGCAGAACTGAGTTCTGTTTGATCGGTAAAAAGGGCGACCCTCGGGTCGCCCTTTTTTTGTGTTCTTAGTATGCCCCGCGATGCCCTGGAGCGTTCGTGCACAATCCGCACAGGCATAACTGTCGCGAGGCGCGGGCGGCGTGCGATACGTCTCCATCGTGATGCCTTAAAGCCATGCTGCATCCCAATGAGGATATGCGCCAACCGATGACACCAGTCCGGCCCTTACCGGATTGGCAACGATGTATCTCGCGACCTTGAAAACATCCTCGTCCCGGCGCAAGGCTCGGTCGTAATAACCTGCCTGCCACACCGGCTTCCCCTTTGCCCCGGCCTTGTGAAGCGCATTGCTGGACTGGCATTTGAAGCGCTGCATCAATGTTCCAAGCGTCACTTCTTTCAGCTCAATCAGCCAATGCACACGATCTGGCATTACGACCCAGGTCAGCGATCGGCAGTGGTGTTGTTCTTCCGCGTAACGAAGGTTTTGGATGACCAACCGTGCGAAGCGGAGGTCGTGAAACAAAGGCTTACGTCGATGAGTGACCGTAGTCAGCATATAAAGCCTGCCTGGCACCGAGCATCGTGCGCGGCGAAGCCTGTAGCCATGAGGGTTCGGCATTGCGTTCATCCTTGAGCAGGTAATTGCTCGGTCAGCATAGTCAGCCTGTGCAGGGATCGCCCCGCCAGTGATTTGCAGTATGTAAACAAGGGCCAAAGCGTTCGCGCGCACCTGGCCCAGGCATAACTGGCCCAAAAAAACGTAGGAGCGAGC